>JAYVFW010000575.1:0-7413 GCA_043772715.1 Phormidesmis sp.
CCGATATACATCACGCTGATTAATACCACCTGTCCGAGTGATGAAACGTTTGCTGTTCCGACTGCTGATAGCCCAACCGTTGCAAAGGCAGAAACCACCTCAAATAAAATATTAATAAACTCAAGCTCTGGATCGGTGAGGGCAATCAAAATCGTTCCGCCGATCACCGTCATGGCAGAACCCACCAAAACGCCCACCGCCTTTAAAATCAGAGGCACCGGAATCTGGCGGTGATAGCACAGCACTTCATCTTTGCCTTGCAAGACGGCTTTGGTGCTGCTAATCAAGACCCGGAAGGTCGTTGTTTTGATGCCGCCGCCCGTTCCCCCCGGACTCGCGCCGATGAACATCAACGCGATCGTAATAAATAACCCTGCATTGGTCATTTTGCTGATGTCGATCGTGTTAAACCCTGCCGTTCGGGGAGTCACCGACTGAAACCAGGCTGCCATGATTTGATCGCCCCAACCCAAAGCACCTAGCGTTTGCACATTGCGAGATTCGGTTGCGAGAAAGGCGAGTGTGCCGATCGCTAATAAGACTAGCGTGGTGCTCAACGCAATCTTAAAGTTGAGTGTGAAGAAAGATCGTTTATCAGAGTTTGAGACGCGATCGCGCCCCCAAAAAAACATCTCCATAATCACCTGATAGCCGATTCCCCCAAAGATAATCAGCAGCGTAATTACGCCATTCATCAAAGGAGAGCTAGCATACTGAATTAAATTATCGGAGAACAAGCTAAACCCAGCGTTATTAAAGGCGTTAATGCTGTGAAAAATCGAGAGCCACAGCCCTTGGTTAAACCCAAATTGAGGCACAAAGATCAGCATTAACAAAAAGACCCCCGTGAGTTCAAAAATCAGGGTAGTGGCGATAATCGATCGAATCAACATCGCCAACCCCGATAACCCTGGGATATCTAAAGACTGCTGAATGGCAACTTTATCTCTAAGCCCCAATCGTCTGCCGAGCAGCAGCAGCAGCACTGTCGTTGCCGTCATATAGCCGAGTCCGCCGATTTGCACCAGCACCACAATCCAGAACTGCCCCCAAAATGAGTAGAATTTGCCGACATCGACGACCGACAGCCCGGTCACACAAACCGCCGAAGTCGAGGTAAACAAAGCAACTATTGGATTGCTCCAAGCGCCACTAGCGAGAGAAAACGGCATCATCAAGATCAGCGTTCCTAGGGTGATGACGGCAAGAAATCCGAGGCAAATCGTGCGGGAGACAGTCATGAAGGGGTTTTGAATAGGTCGGCAAATTTAGTGTACCTTGCGAACCTCCTTCAGAGACTCATCAAAGCGTCGTCAATAGGGTAGGCTGTTTTCTAGCCTTTTAACAAGTTTCTGGCATGACTTCGACCCTCTATCAACAAATTCAGCAGTTTTATGATGCCTCTTCTAGCCTGTGGGAGCAGGTTTGGGGAGAACATATGCACCACGGTTATTATGGGGCAGACGGTCGAGACCCCAAAGAACGCAGACAAGCCCAGATTGACTTAATTGAAGAACTGTTGCGCTGGGCAACCGTTACCCAAGCTGAAAACATTCTGGATGTGGGCTGCGGCATTGGCGGCAGTTCGCTTTATTTAGCCGAGAAATTTGGCGCTAAAGCAACGGGGATTACGTTGAGTCCTGTTCAAGCTAATCGCGCGATCGAGCGTGCTGATTCCGCCGGACTCAATGCTCACTTTCAAGTCGCGAATGCGTTAGAAATGCCCTTCGCTGATGATTCTTTCGATCTAGTGTGGTCATTAGAAAGTGGCGAACATATGCCCGACAAGGTAAAGTTTTTGCAGGAGTGTCATCGAGTTCTCAAACCAGGTGGCACGTTTATTTTTGCAACGTGGTGCCATCGAGAAATCGATCGCCAACCCCTCACCGCCGACGAGCAAAAGCACTTAGAAGACATTTATCGAGTCTATTGCCTGCCTTACGTAATTTCGCTGCCAGAGTATGAGCAGATCGCCCGTGAGGTGGGTTTCACAGACTTACGATCGGCAGATTGGTCAACCGCCGTTGCGCCATTTTGGAACGTCGTCATTGACTCAGCCTTTACGCCAGCCGCCTTTTTTGGACTGTTGACATCGGGCTGGACGACTATTCAGGCAGCGCTGTCATTGGGATTAATGAGTCGGGGGTACGATCGTGGGCTAATTAAGTTTGGGTTAATCTGTGCTACAAAGTAACCTGAAAGCCGCAGTGAAATGAACAGACTCCTGTTATTGATCAATCGACTTGCGCGTCGCGATCGTCAATCTCAAAAACCAAACATCTATTTCAAAATCATTAACGTTTTAGTCGGACTTGCGTTGGTTAGTTTGATTCTGTTTGTGCTGCTGGCGATCCTTCCGAAAAACTTTCCGATTCCAGACGATGCCACTTGGCTCTATAGATATCAAGAGCCTCAGACCAAAGTGACTGGAGATCAGCGAATTGGAGGTGGATATGTTTTTGTGTTTGATGGTCGAGATCTGTGGTTAAGATTTCGAGTCAAAGAAGGCTCAGTGCCCACTACACCGCAGTATTCTATAGCGTGCAAACCAGATGAGTTTGCAGAAATTAAACAATGGTTTCTAGAAAATGTTCGCGATCGCTTTGATTTTTCATCGGCTTTAAGCCTGTGGGCAAACCCATCTGGAATCGATCTACAAAGCTTGAATGATTTGAACAATTTACGCTGCTTTAAGTCAGGCGTAATCAACAACAAACCCGGACAGGAACCTTTAAGTGCGGGTCTGTGGATGCTCTACAATTCAAAGATAAGGCTGCTTTATTTAAGGTATACAGACTATGGCTAAAGGTTGGTAATTGAGCGATCGCTCCCTATAAATCTATTCGTAAATTCAAGCATTATATGAGCCGAACTTCTCCAAAATCCTCCGTTTCTTCTATTGTCTCAAACCCAGTTCAAAGATACGCTCCTTGGCTTTATGCCTTCTGGAAATTCTCTCGCCCTCACACCATCATCGGCACTTCTTGCAGCGTTTTGGGTATGTATTTGATCGCTGCTAGCCAGTCTTTTGTCTTTGATCCTTTTTCCTGGGTTCTGCCTCTGCTGGCGTGTCTCTGTGGCAACGTTTATATTGTCGGACTTAATCAGCTAGAAGATGTTGAGATCGATCGCATCAACAAACCACATTTACCGCTGGCTTCTGGAGAGTTTTCTCGCACCCAAGGCATCGCGATCGTAGCCATTACAGGCATTTTGGCGATCCTCCTCGCCGCCTTACAAGGGCAATATTTATTAGGAATGGTGGGGTTGAGTTTGGCGATCGGCACTGCCTATTCACTGCCGCCGATTCGTCTCAAGCGGTTTCCCTTTTGGGCATCGCTGTGCATTTTTGGCGTTCGAGGCGCGATCGTCAACCTTGGATTGTTTTTGCACTTCAATCATGGGTTTCCAATTCCGCCTAAAGTGTGGGCACTGACGCTATTTGTGTTGGTGTTTACGTTCGCGATCGCGATCTTTAAAGATATTCCTGACATGGAGGGCGATCGTCAATACAACATCAGCACTTTCACATTGAGAGTCGGTCAGAAAGCCGTGTTTAATCTCTCTCGATGGGTCTTGACCGTGTGCTATTTAGGAATGGTGGTGGCTGCATTTTGGTTGCCCTCGGTGAATGCCCCTTTTCTGATCGTGAGTCATCTTTTGCTGGTGGGTGTTTTGTGGATACGGAGCCAAAAAGTTGACCTACACGAACCGCGAGAAGTGGCAAAGTTTTATCAATTTATTTGGAAGATGTTCTTTCTGGAATATTTGATTTTCGCGATCGCTTGTCTTTTGCATTGAGTCAACATTAGGATCGAGTATTAAGTAATATTAGTTACTTGCAAAGCCAATGGGCACGGCAGTGCCATGCCCTTACACAGATTCCTGCTTTATTTAATTCACGATTCTTAGAGGAAAATTCGACGATAGTAGAGTTGTCTCTCATCTGGCAGCGCTATGGTCACTCCAGTAGGCAAAGTTTATCTAGTCGGGTCTGGGCCTGGCACCGTTGATTATTTGACCGTCAAAGGTTACCGACTTTTAACTCAGGCAGAAGTGCTTGTTTATGATGCTTTGGTCGATCTCGATCTGTTGAAACTCGCCCCCGATCACTGCTTAAAGCTCAACGTGGGCAAACGGGGCGGCAAGCCTAGCATGAAGCAAGACCAAATCGATCGCCTTCTGGTCAACCAGTGTCAGCAAGGCAACCAAGTCATCCGGCTCAAAAGTGGCGACCCGTTTATCTTTGGGCGATCGACCTCAGAGATTCAAGCGCTCAACGCCGCAGGATGTCTATTTGAGGTAGTTCCGGGCATCTCTTCAGCGCTGGCGGCTCCTCTGCTGGCGGGCATTCCGCTCACTGATCTCGTGCTGAGTCGCTGCTTCACGGTTCTCAGCGCTCACGAACCTGATCAGCTAGACTGGCAGACTTTAGCCCAAATCGATACGCTGGTGATTTTGATGGGAGGACAGCACCTGCCCGTGATCGTTCAGCAATTGCAGAAACAAGGACGATCGCCGCAAACTCCGATCGCGGTCATCCGGTGGGCAGGGCACCCTCAGCAGCAGATTTGGGTCAGCACACTGGCACAAATTCTGTCACACACCACTAACCATTCGCTGTCGCCTTGTGTGATCGTAATTGGCGAGGTTGTGGGGTTGCGTTCTTTTTTGCAATCGCCCACTTCGCCCACTCACGATCGCTAACATCGTCCATCACGCAATCGTTTAGCAGAGGAATGCGATCAGTTCCAGTTTATTCTAGTCTTTTACCCGTTATTTGCTGTGCTTACCCTTCCTCTCTCTCTCAAAACGATTCTCGTCACGCGATCGGCTGGTCAGTCTAGCCAGTTCACCAAACTGCTGCAACAGCAAGGCGCAGATGTGGTTGAAATGCCTACCCTAGAGATTACGCCGCCGTCTGATTGGCAAGATTTAGACGACGCGATCGCCCGACTCAACGAGTTTGATTGGCTGATTCTCACGTCTGGCAACGCCGTTGAATATTTCTTTGAGCGTTTAGCCTCACGGTTGCAAGATGTCAGAGGGCTATCAGAGATTAAAATCGCGGTGGTGGGTGAGAAAACAGCGTTTATTCTCAAGCAGCGAGGGTTGCAAGCAGATTTTATTCCACCCGCGTTTGTGGCTGACTCAATGGTGGTGAATTTCCCGGAGCCTGTGAAGGGCAAAAAACTGCTGTTTCCCAGAGTGGAGACGGGCGGGCGAGAAGTGCTGATGAAAGAATTTAGCGAGCAAGGCGCAGAAGTGACTGAAGTTGCCGCCTATCAGTCAGGATGCCCAGTGACGATCGACCCCGCAGCCTTAGCCGCTCTGCAAAATCGCCAAGTCGATGTGATCACATTTGCCAGTTCTAAAACAGTCAAATATTTTTGTCAACTCGTCGAAACTTCGCTGGGTGAAGCGTGGCAGACTCATCTAGAAAAGGTTGGCATCGCCTCGATCGGACCCCAAACCTCAAAAACCTGCCATTCTCTCATCGGACGGGTTGACGTAGAAGCTGAGGAATATACCCTAGAAGGACTCACTCAAGCTGTGGTGAAATTTGCGAATGGGGCTGTCTAGCGATCGTACTGCCCGTCTTCATAGATTCGCTCAAAAGTATTTAGTACAAATATACTAAACTATGTTATTCTGTTGGCACCCCAACCTGGTGCGGAGAGGATTTATGAGCGTCGAGCAAACCACACAACTCATTCAGCTAATTCTCAACTCAGTGCTGATGATTGTCGCCTGTGCTTTTATTTTGGCAGGCTTATTGCTGCGTCGCAGCGCCCTAGAATACCGCTTGCAAACCACCAGTTTAGAATATTGTCAAGTTTTGCACTTAGCTTATGAGTCGCAGGGAGATCGGCTCTTGCTGCTCAAAAAGCAACTTCGTCACCTTCAACAGCAAGTCAAACTGTCGCAGAAGGGCACGATCGCGATTCACTACGCCTTTTTGGTATTTGTTGCCAGCACATTCACCTTATCGCTCAGAACCGTGCTTGATGCTACTTGGCTGATCACTACCGCTTTGGCGCTGTTTGTGGTTGGCATTGGTATTTTGCTGCTAAGTGTAACGCTGCTATTGCTCGATTTACACCAGTCCGATCGTCCTTTTTGGCAAGAACTGAAAGGCATGATGATGCTCAACCAAAACGGCATTGTTGAATTGCGCCACGATCGGGCAGGGCATATGACACCGATTGCTCGATCGCGCAATCCTAGAGTCACTAAAGATTTTCAGACCCATTTAATTCGTGAACGTGACAGATCCGCATAACGTCGGGGCACGGCATGGGGGTAGTAGGGGCACGGCATGCCGTGCCCCTACGTTGGCGCAATCACTGTTGCCTTTTGACCTGACTCGTCTACAACAATCCATCCTGTTTTGGGGTCTAGATTTTCAGCACTAGTGTTGACTTTAAAGTAGACCTTTTCGCCTGCGTTGGTTTCAACGGCAAAATCTGCGTTTTGAGCATAAACTACCTTAAATCCGCGATCTTGTAAGCAAAACTTTGCCCAACTTTTAAGCGACTGCCGATTAGGATCAAAAGGAATCGGCGGACGATCGAAGAGTGTTTGCGTCACATTAATTAGCTGCATAAATTTAGTTTTTTAGAAACGTCAAAGCGCCTGACACCGAGGACAAAAATAGAGCCGCCGACCTGCATAGATTTCTTTGACGATTGCCGTTCCGCACAAAAAACAAGGTTTCCCTGCGCGACCAAAGACATAATGCCGATAGTTGCTGCGTTTATATTTTTGTTCTTTAAGTTGAGCAACAATCTGTAAATCATTGGTGATGCCCTCCGTCCTATAAGACTGATGTGTCACCGATAATACAGCTTGTGCCAACGCATGAATTTGTCCAGTATCGCAGTCTACAGGACGTAAAGACGGATGCACTTTTGCAACAAATAAAATTTCACTGCGAAGATAATTGCCCAATCCGCCTAAGAAATGTTGATCTAACAATAATGAAGTGAGTTGACGACGGTGAAAGCGTTTGTCAAGAAAACGATCGATAACTTGCTCAACGGTGACGGCTTGATCCAACACATCCAATTCAACTCGACTGAGAAACGGGTGAGTCGCCAACCCATGCTCGTCTAACACCTGGATTTCTGATGCGCTATAGAGCAGCGCCGATTTTTTTGAGTTGTGAATCGCTAATCTCAACTGCCGATTGGTGGTCGGATAAGACTGCAAGTTTCGCACATACCAGCGACCATAAAGCTGATTGTGACTATAAATATAAAGCGGAATCGTAAAGCAAATCACCATTGCTTTGCCGCGCGTTTTGACGGCGGTGATTTTCTCTCCGGTTAAAACTTCTTCAAACGGTTTGAGTCGATCGAAGGCAAAGAAAATTTCGGTCACGGGTCGATTGACCAATGCCTTTGCCACCTC
>JAYVFW010000576.1:0-2633 GCA_043772715.1 Phormidesmis sp.
TGTGTAATGACCCTCCTTGTCGGTTAAAGTTTGAACAGTACTCCAACGAAGCTGCACGATCGCCCGCTCGATCGGCTGGTTGTTATCGCTACGAGTCACCCGTCCAACTAGGGTAGTTGGGGTCAATTTCACTTTGGCTTTCGAGTCTAAAATCGGTTGATTATCAGCCGTGTTTTGCACCAAAATGTTTAGCCCATTCACAACTCCATAGCGAGTGCCAAAACTTGGCGCAGAAATATTTAGCGTGTATGAGCCAACGGGTAAATCAATGAAATAGAAGCTGCCTTCTTCACGGGTAAGCATCTGCAAAAGTGGATCTACGACTTCCACGATCGCGCCAGCAATTGCACGTCCGCTCACTGAATCTTCAACAGACCCGGCGATCGCAACGCGATGACGAATTTCTTCTACTGCTGGGTTTGGCATAGCCTCAACAGAAATCAGGATTTGGATAAACGTTCTTTGTAGAACAGTTCTAAGAAACGTTTTAAGCGATATTGTGATAGTAATGCCAGATTTTCACAAATATGCTTAATTTTTCACAAAAGGTTACTCAGTTTCTCCTGAGAAATCACTGATCAGGGTGATGTAAGGGCATAGCACTGCCGTGCCCATTGCTATTGCGAGCAACCGATATTCTTAATCCACGATCCTAAGGAAACTGTCGTGTGAAATAAGCATAAGTATTAGGTCGTAGTTCCCGGAAGGTAGCCGGATCGCTAACAAAAAGTGAGTAGGCTTCAGCAAAGTTTTCTTCCCAGCTTGTAGCGCCATAAGTAGTAATGCTGGTTGGCATCGATCGCCCTCCCGCTTGTGCCCGATCTCTTTCGACCGCCTGACGATAAGCCGTGGCTTGCGACCCGGCAACAATCGCGAAATTGCCGCTAGCATCTAGCTGATAAACCAAGCCAGACAGCGATCGAGCGCCTAAAAGCGGTTGAGCATTTCCCGAACTAGAGTAGCGGCTCCAGGCTCGATTGAGAATGGCGTAGTCGAGGGCGTGTCCAATTTCGTGAAGAATGATGCGGATAGAGTCAGGTGAAGTGCCAAAGCGGGCAAGCGAAGTGTTGAAGGCGTTTGTGCGAATGGTAATCGTGTTCGCGTTTGAGTCATAGTTTCCCGCTTCTGGGTTGCCAGCCAAAGCCGCCGATCGCTGGAATTCAACGTTCTCAATTTGCTGTAACGCCGAGCTAGACAACAAACCCAAAGCTTGATGCAGAAGCGTAAACTCTGTTTGCGACCAGCCAGAACCTAACCGGAAGTTTCGCCCACCGACTTGAAACGTGGTTCCGGCTGGTACGGGCTGCGGTGTGGGGGCTGCTGGAACAGTGGCAACGTTTTCAATCAGTAAATGTTCAACCGAGCTATCGCCTGTGCCAACATCGTAGTAGCTAAATCGGTAGATGGCACGATCGCCCCCAAACGCGGTCAAGTCCAGTTCTAGCGCTACGGTTGCATTCAGCGGCAGAATGTTTGGAGTTGTTTGACCCATCAACCAACCGCCCACGCTCCTTAGCCCCCGATGCAGGTCATAGCCCACCACGCTTCCGGTTATCGGAATATTTGCTGAAAAGCTGACGGTGGCGCTGACGAGATAGGCAGCGGTTGCGCCACCTGCCAGTGCCGGATTTGTCGCAAACAGGCTGGTAAGCTCACTATTCAGGGTCGAAGGAACTGGAAGCGTGCTGGATTGCATCTCTCGCCGTTCGACCGCTGGAACTGCTCCCAGACTGGTTGCTGGAACGGTTGGCTTGCGCTGAACCGTTGTTCTGCCCGGAATGCCACCTGTCTGCTGCACCACATGAGTTAGTTCATGGGCAAGGAGTTGCCGACCGCTGACGCTCTCTGGACTGTATTCGCCCTGACGGAAAAAAACATCGGTTCCAGTTGTGAAAGCACGGGCATTCAGCGCTTGACTTAAGCGATCGGCAGTCAAATCAGTGTGAACCCGGACTCCGCTAAAATTCACGCCAAACGCAGATTCCATTTGAGTCCGGACAGGAGATTGTAGCGGATGCCCGTTGCCGCGGGACTGCTCGATCGTCTGCTCAATGTCGGATGTCCCCGATGGAGTCGATCGAGATGACGCTAACACTCGCTGTACATAATTGTTGCCATATTGACGCTGTAATTGAAGTAGATGAGTTGTTGACTGTATTGCTCCATTAGTAGTAGACAGGGCACGATCGACCCGACGCAGCGATAAAGATGATTTCTGGATCTGAGTTGCTTTTGCCGGACGCAATCCGCCTTTTAAGGAGCGAGACTGGGTTTTTGTCCTTTGTTCGCGCATGGCTCCCTCACTTTTGCCCAATCTTGAGGATGGTTTCTGTCACTAAGCCGACTTCTGTTGTTGGGAAGGGTTCAACTGCCAGGGTGATCACACAGCTAATTCCGGCTTTTAAGCGTCCATCAAGTGCGCCCCAAAAGTCCCAGACGTTGGGAGTGCGATCGGGTTGAGCAATCCAACTGCGGAGCGGCAGCGATTGGTTGACCATCTCACCTTGCAGCACTTCTGGCGGTAGATTGGGATAGCGCAGCAGCGTTTTTAGAAGATTGCCCAGCAGTCGATGCTCGTCGGCGATGTCTTTAGTCCAAATCGTGATCAGATAGGTGAAGTCAACGCGAGTTGG
>JAYVFW010000577.1:0-7397 GCA_043772715.1 Phormidesmis sp.
CAATTTTGTGTAGAGTTCGCCGTGCACCGCGATCGATTCTGCAAAAACATCTAGCCTAAAGTTGACTTTCAATCACACATTCATTTATTAAGGAAACTCTATGCCTACTCAAACTTCTGGGATGCCCATTGACCTCGGCATTGATCCCCAAAAGCGCCAAGAGATCGCCGAAGGTCTATCGCGATTGCTTGCCGACACTTACTCGCTCTATCTCAAAACTCATAACTTTCACTGGAACGTGACTGGACCGATGTTCAACACGCTTCACCTGATGTTTGAAGGGCAATATACCGAGTTAGCACTTGCCGTAGACCTCATTGCCGAACGCATCCGATCCCTAGGTTTTCCTGCTCCTGGCACTTATAGCGAATATGCAAAACTTAGCTCGATCGCAGAAACTCCGGGCGTTCCCAAGGCTGAAGAAATGATTCGGTTGCTTGTGCAAGGGCAAGAATCTGTTGTGCGAACCGCTCGATCGATCTTTCCGGTCGTAGATGACGCAGACGATGAACCTAGCGCTGATCTCCTGACTCAGCGAATGCAAATTCACGAAAAAACTGCCTGGATGCTCAGAAGTCTACTGGAATAGCGACAAATTTTAAGCTATGAGTTAGAGCATTAGTTCGCAACTCATAATGCTATGAATCGTCGTCTAAATTACACCTCTCAGTTGCATGATTTGATGCGATCGAGAGGTGTTTCTACGTTTAGAGAACTCAGCCAAAAAGCAGGCATTTCTGAAAACCAAATCAGGCGGCTGCGGCAGGGTCAAATTGGTCAGATGCGGCTAGAACCGCTTCAAAAACTCAGCCAAGCCTTGCAGGTGTCAATGACCGATCTGCTGACCACCTTTTTAGCCCCCAAAGAGGCACCTACTTCAAGCACTGCCTCTCTGCAACACGAATACCAACGGCTGCAATCTCAACTCGTGCAGCAGCGAGCAGATCTCTGGCAAGAATTCCAGCAAACGAGTCTTCAAACGCTAGAACCATGGCTGTTGCAGTGGTCAGCCGCCGCTTACGCAGCCCAACAAAATCCTCAGTTAAGCGCCGCAAAGCTGTTGCCTTTAATGCGTCCGATCGAGCAACTTCTTCAACAGTGGGGCATCGCAGCGATCGGCGTAGTCGGCAGCGAAATTCCTTATGATCCCCATCGTCACCAACTCATGAGCGGCACTGCTGAACCGGGAGCATTCGTTCGAGTGCGTTATGCGGGCTATCAGCAGCACGATCGTTTACTTCATCGCGTCAAAGTTAGCCCTATCGTGTAAATCAGTTTCGCAGTCCAAGTAAGGAGTTTGATCTTACAAAACTCGCTTCTATTCATCCTAGCGTTGTGGAATTCTTGATTTCTTGTTTAAAACAGTTTTTCCGCAGTGTTTCATTAGATGTATAATTTCTCTAACTTTCTCATTTTTAATTTTCAAGTAAGGATATGCTGAAACGTTTTCATCCCTGGAGTTTAATCATTACTCTAGGAAGCTTGATCTTCGCATCAACTGCCCACGCTGCGGCAGCTAGCACTTTAACGGCTGAAGTAGGCGGGTTGAGAAATCGCAACGGACAGCTCTGCTTTAGTGTGTTTTCAACGAGTCAAGGCTTTCCAACTAACAGCTCAAACGCAGTGCAGAAAAAGTGTGTGAAGGTGACCGCTAACCGCATGAAAGTTGCCTTTAAACAATTGTCGCCCGGACGCTATGCGATCGCCGTCTTACACGACGAAAATAACGATCGGCAAGCAAATCGAAATTTTTTGGGTCTGCCAACCGAGGGGTTTGGGTTTTCGAGAAACCCGACGATCGTGGCAGGTCCGCCAAAGTTTGCTGAATCAGCGGTTTCTGTAGCAGGTCAAAACACAACAACTCAAATTCAATTGAGATACTTGCTGGGCAAGTAAATTGTCTCATACTATTTTTTCAACGCCAAATATAGACTCCCTTGGGCTGATAAGAGCTTTTGACGCTTCATCCCTACGAGCGATGTTATCGGTATGTCGATTTGTTGCAATGAGGGAATGAATCCGCTACTGGAGAGTGAAATAGAATGCGTAAGTTAAACATCGGCTTAACAGAAGAGCAGCGCAAAGGAGTGACTGAACTTCTTAACCAAGATTTGTCTAACACTTACCTGCTGATTATTAAAACCAAAAAATATCACTGGGATGTGACTGGACCTGAATTCCGTTCACTGCATTTAATGTGGGACGAGCAGTATCAAATTTTAAGCGCAAACGTGGACGCGATCGCCGAGCGGGTTCGGATGTTAGGTGGCTTCCCGGTTGGCACTGCTGAAGGGTTTATAAAATACTCCTCTATCAAAGAACACACGGGCGATGTGCCCCCTTCTGACCACATGGTGTCTAACTTGGTAGACGACCACGAGCAAATCATTCGCGGTTTACGTGATCACATCGACAAGTGTTCTGAAGATTTTCATGACGAAGGCACTGCAGACTTTTTGACAGGGTTAATGGAAGGGCACGAAGAAATGGCTTGGATGCTCCGCTCCTTTATCGAAGGCAAGGCCATTCAACCTGATGGTCAACAAGCGCCCGCCAATATTAAGTTTCCTGCTGGTGTCGGCAGCTAGTTAATTGAGCTTTCTCAATGATTAGCAAGTAGGGGCAGTCAAAACTCGAATGGGGATAAACAGATTGTTTGTCCCCATTCGCTTAGAGAAGCGACGTAAGCATAAACAGCCGAGTCAAATTAATGGGAAGTTCTCTGTTTAGACGCAAAGGCAAGTCAGGCGTAGAAAGCGACTGAGCATAGGCAGAAGTCAAGAACGGCGCATAAGTCCTAGCTTCTGGGCTTGCCTGTTTAATAAAAGCAAGGCTAACTCCTTGCAGCAAGCGGCGCAGCGGCTCAACATCTTGACCTCGACGTTCTTTAACCAGCGTTCCTTGAACGATCGCGCCTCCAAAACTAGTGGGATCGCTAACGCTCAAATGTGTACCCCCGATCGCTGTTAATAAATATTTTGGGTTGGGTAACTGAGCAAACGGCTGAAGCTGCTGGCTAAATGCTGGAGCCAGCGTGTCATCGGTTCCCGTCAGAACCAGGGTAGGGGTTGCAACGTGGGACAGACCAGACTTGCCAAAAATCTGTCCGATCGCCGGGTTGAGAGCGATTGCTTGCCCAACTCGTGGATCTCGTAGACTGAGACGCTGCTCTGATAGCCCCGTTGCCGAACATTGCAGCCAGTCCGCCGGAACGCGCTGCAACAAATTGCTACTCTGACAAAATTGGCGCAACTGATCCAGGTTGAGTTCTGCACCTGCTAATGCCAGCGCATCATAGCCTCCCAAAGAATGCCCGATCACAGTTACCTGCTGAGTATTGAGCTTGCCTTGAAGCGAACCTGATTCTTGACTGAGCCGAGTCAGCTCGTCCAAAATAAAGCGAATGTCTTGAGGACGATCGATAAACTCTTTCGCCGGAACTAGTTGGTCGAGGTTGAGCGAAACCAGCAATTTATTGCGAGACGTAGAAGGATGTTCGATCGCTGCCACCGTTAAGCCATGCGATGCCAAATGACGAGCCAGATAGGCTAAAAATTTTCGGTTTGCTTCAAACCCTGGCACTAGCATCACTAGTGAACCCTGCGTTTTTCCGCTCCAGTAAAGATCGACGGGCAAACTGCGGTTTCTGGCACGATCGTAGAGGGTCAGCGTTTGCTGCTGCACCGATTCTGCACCCGGAGCCGCGGGATCAAAACTCGATCGAAAGTCAGTGCCTTCAGCCTTTAGACTCCGATCTAGCAATGAGCTAACCGCTTGACTTTTCCAGTAAGAAAAATTGAGCTGGGAGGCAATGCCGATCGCTTGCGAAACATCAATAGTCAGGGTTTCTTGCGGGATTGCTTTAAGCACTGCGATTGCATCTAGCCCGTTTGCTTGGCGAGCTGCCAACCAAAAGCCCGCTTGAATTTGCTCAAGGGTGAGTTCTGGCACCGCTTTTTGCAATGACGACAAAAGCTGCCTTCCTGAAGGCGACTTTAACAGGTCATCTACGATTTGACTGCTCAAATTAGGGTCTAACTGCAAGCGACTCGTGAGCAATTTCCGCACGTCTGGGGTCAGCACAGGTGCATAAAGTTGCAGCGTTGAGGAAACTTCTCCCGTTTTTGCGAAGCGTTCTAAATCTCCAACAGACACTGACTGCTCAAATGGCCCCAGCCGCAAATTTAACCGCTCTGCTGTCAAACCTGGTGTTGCGGCTCCGAGAACAAGTGCGATCGAGAGACTGCCAAACAAAGCGCCAGAGAAGGGGTTCAAAAATTGAGGTAATCGTTTCTGTCTTTCTACGGATCTGAGTGGTCGCTTCACAATTGTCGTCCTGTGCCAGTGCGTCATTCAACAGCTTAATTGTAGAACTGACACAAATTCTTCGCCCAAGTTCCCACACGATTAAAAGCGTCTTCGCTCTTGATAGGCTCTAATCGTCTAAAAGCTCCACAGTTCCACCGATCAGATCAGACTGAAGCGGATTGACTTGATCGCGCTCAGTTCTAACCCAGGTTTTCTGAGGGCGGATGAGAAAATTAAAGTAAAGCGGAACTTTCCAGAGAATGTAGAAGGGGATCGCCAGTAGTTCACGCAGAGGCAGGTCAGAGCGCCCAAACTTCGCCCAGGCTGCGAAAATTGCACTGATCAGAGCTAGCCCTGCGATCGCCAGAAACCCCATTGGAATCCACGATGCGCCCAGATACGCTGCTACCAAGGAACCTATGCTAAATCCTATCCACAAGACCACCAGAAGAGAGAGCGGGGGAACGCACAGATCCAGCGCTAGGGCTAGCAGATCAAAGCGTCTTTTCTGCAACGCAGCTTTTAACAACACAGGAACATAAGTCAAGATTGACTGAAGATGCCCATGTTCCCAGCGAGTTCTTTGAGTCTCAGCCGCTTGGTCGTGTTGCGGTAGACGACCCGTTACATCTGCATCTGGGCAAAAGACAGGGGCATATCCAGCGATCGCCAAATCTAAGCCGAGTTTCATATCTTCGACGATGTGACCGCTTGCCAGATCAACCGAGCCAATAGCCGACCACGGAAACGCCATGCCCGTGCCCATGAGTAAGCAGGGCAACCCCAAGCGCCCAAGTCCGCTAGGACGAACCAGATTTTTCACCTTGAAGGCAAAGGCAGAAATAGCGTGTTTGGGGGTTGAGTCGGACGGCTGTTCCATCAAATAGGTCGCCTGCATCGGTCGTCCTGTCGCAAATGCCCTCTCGGTCAGAGTTTCGACTGCTTTTGGCTCAACCTGGCAGTCGGCATCAATAATCACAACGACATCAGGCGGGTCAGTTTCAATAAAGCGCAGTCCATAGTCCAGCGCATACCCTTTACCAACGCGGGTCAAATCTTGACGTTCAACGACGATCGCACCTGCTGCACGGGCGACCTCTGCGGTTGCATCACTACAATTGTCCGCAATGACCACAAGGCGATCCTGCTTTTTCAAACTGGCTAACAGCCCGTCTAACGTAGACCGGATGCCCATTTCTTCATTGTGAGCAGGCACCAGCACCACAACTCTGGTATCTTGCCAGAAACATTGATCGCTGGGAGAGAATGTTGAAAAAAGAGCGGCAATGCACTCAGTCAAGAGAATAAGGCTCAGAAATAGGATGCCCAATGCACCAATGCACAAGACAATACCAACCCCCAAAATCAAAAGCTGACTTATTGACATTAGTGACTACCTCGATCGATTCTTAAAATAGATTTATTAAAACTTAGAGAGTCATGAGCAAGTAGACTCTATTTATACTCGAATCTCCTCTATCAGAGTGGACGATCAAAAAGGAAAAATCATGAGTCTCAGATCTAGAACTTCTAAGTAAATATTATCCAAAAATTTACATTCATCTAATAGGATAAGAGCCTCTTAATCTTGCCTAGCCGCGATCTGTAAAAAATCATTAATTAGGACGTTTTATAAACCTTTTAGCTTGTGGTTGCAAATCGATCCCTTAGCGGATTGAGGTTGATCGAGCAGAGATTGCTTCTCGTAAGACCAGGGGTTTTGATAGAGATTGAGCCGTTGTTTAACAATCAACCAAAGAAATGGTAAGTCGTCAACAATATATCGCTTCCAAAGCCTTTTAGGTTCACAGAGAATTCTATATAACCACTCTAAACCTACCTGACTCATCCACTTGGGCGATCGTTGAATGTTGCCTGCTTCAAAATCGATCGTGGCACCAATTGCGAGAAAGAGTTTAACGTTTTTTAGTTGGTCTTTATATTTAGTGAGCCAGAGTTCTTGCTTGGGAGCGCCAACTCCGATCGCTAAAACGGTTGCTCCAGACTGATCGATTAGATCAATAATTCTTTGGCACTCTTCTTCATCTTTCTCAAAGCCGAAAGTGGGAGAATATGAAGCAACAACAATATCTCTACCCACTTTCAAATTAATCTTTTTCTGAGCTTGCTTTGCAATACCTGGAGCCGCTCCTAACAAAAAGATTTTGACGTTTTTGTCGTGCTTGTAATAAGTGTAAAAAGCTGGAAAGAGATCCGAACCTGAGAGCTTTTCTGTAAGAGGTGTACCTAAAAAGTTAGACGCATAAAGCAAGACTTGGCTATCACAAACTCTATAATCACTCTCTTGATAAGCTAGATAAAAGTCTTTATTTTTTTGCAGTTTGATAAGATGATCTACATTTGCGGTAAAAACAACACCACCGAAGCGCAGGTTGTCTAACATCTCCAGCATTGTGATGTTGTGGAGACCAATATTGAGTAATTTGACCTGTCCCATCGCACCCATCCTAAAATCTTTTATTACCATTCTTAAGGCACCAAGCTGAGAGCAGTTAGGGCTTCTACTAGAAATTTGAGTAGCAGGATTAGGAGGCAGAAGTCACTACACACCGATCACCCGACTTTAGATAGTCTCAAGAGAATTGCTCAACGCCTACTTATGTGTGAACAGGCTCAGTACGTACAATCTAGGTGGGTTCACAAGGGAAGTCAACTTGCGTATCTGCGTATTTACTGAATCTTTATCTACAGGGCAACTCGAAACCCCATTAAGAGAAGTCTTACATTGAGACAAACATGAGATCTTAGTAGTTGAATAGTGATGGGTAGAATCTAGCGAGGCAAACTAGATTCTGAGATTTGAAGGCGTATGCTGTCTGTCTCGTTTGAGATCATATTTGTTAAAATGGATGATTGGGTTCGCTGCCAGCTTCAGTCGCTGTTTTGAAGACAAGCCGTGAAATCACGCACACAGCTATACCTTTTTACACAAGCAGGTAAAATTACTCAAGCTCTTGAAAAAACTCAATAATAGTAAGTAGCTGGGTGGAATTAAATAGAAGACCCTCCTCGCGGAGCGGGGCGAAGCCCTCGCCAACCCTTCTCCCCAAGGAGAAGGGAGCAAGATT
>JAYVFW010000578.1:0-2624 GCA_043772715.1 Phormidesmis sp.
GCGACACGCAGAAGGCAGGCAAACTCAACAAAGCAACGGTGGTCGAAGCGGGGTTTGTGCATGACCTGATGGAAAACTGCGACTCAGAACGGCAAGTGATCATTTTAGACTGTTGCCACAGTGGGGCATTTCCAGAAGGCATGAAGGCAAGAGATGCTGGAAGCACGATCGACTTTGAGCAACAGTTGGGCGGTCGGGGCAGAATTGTCTTAACTTCTTCGGCAGCTACCGAATACTCGTTTGAGCGCGAGGGGGAAGATCTCGCGATTTATACTCGTTATTTGGTGGAGGGCATTCAAACGGGGGCGGCGGATTTGGATGGAGATGGCGCTGTTTCGGTGAATGAACTGCATGATTATGTGAGAGAGAAGGTTCGGAAAGCTGCTCCAGCTATGCAGCCTGAGCGCTATATCTTTCAGGATGGCGAAAAGATTTTGCTTTCAAAAGCGCCGGTCAGCGATCCGCAGCGTCACTATCGCCAAGAAGTTCAAAAACGGATTAGAGGCGGGAAGCTTTCGGGTTTGGCGATCAAGACGTTGAGAGAAGTTGCCCGTAAATCAGGTTTGTCCGTCCCTGATGCAGCCGAGATCGAAGCCGCAGAACTGAAGCCTTATCAAGAACTTCAGCAAAAGCTTGATCTCTATCGAGAGGCATTTCTAGAAGAGATACAAGCCAAATCTTCTCTCAGTCAAGAGACACGATCGGAACTGCAAGATTATCAACAAGTTTTAGGTTTACGGAACGAAGATATTCAGCCGATCGAGTCCGAAGTTCTAACAGAGTTATCGCTGAATGCCGGATTAGATCAGATCGAGGCGATCGCTTTGCTAGAAACCACATTTCAAGCATCGGTAACAACAAATCTACCGACGTTTTCCTTTGAGATTATTACTGTTGATGCCCAAGGTCAGGAACGCGATCGTCGCCGCAGTCAAGCCGAATATTTTAGAAAGACATTGGACAACAATGTCTTTCTAGATATGGTTTCCATTCCGGGTGGTTCGTTTCAGATGGGAGCCGCCAAAGATGAAGCAGGCGCAAGTTCTGATGAATATCCACAGCATTCGGTGACGATCGCTCCCTTTCATATGGGCAAATTTGCGATCACTCAAGCGCAGTGGAAAGCGATCGCCACTCTGCCGAAAATTAATCACGATCTCAACCCAGATCCAGCAAACTTTAAAGGAGCCAATCGACCTGTTGAGACAATCTCCTGGTTTGAAGCGGTGGAGTTTTGCAATCGGCTCTCCCAAGAAACTGGAAAGCCCTACCGTTTGCCCAGTGAAGCTGAATGGGAATGTGCCTGTCGTGCTGGTACTAAAACCCCTTTTCACTTTGGCGAAACAATTTCAACCGATTTAGCAAACTATCGTGGGCAAGATCGGAAGATTGGAGACACAACGTATCCAGGTTCTTATGGCAAAGGTGTAAAAGGAGCTTATCGAGAACAAACAACCGATGTTGGTAGCTTTTCACCCAATGCGTTTGGGCTATACGATATGCACGGAAATGTTTGGGAATGGTGTAGCGATCGCTGGCATGATAATTATCAAGGCGCTCCGATCAATGGCAGCATTTGGGAAGCTGGAGATAGCAAATATCGGCTCCTGCGCGGCGGTTCGTGGGACGACAGCCCGTTCATCTGCCGCTCTGCTAATCGCTTCAGGTTTACGCCGGGGTATCGCGACGACTACATTGGTTTTCGGGTTGTTTGCCTTCTTCCCAGGACTCTTTAGCCCTTTGCCCTTTTGCTCTTTTGCTCTTTACCCTTCTTCTCTTTCGCGCAAAGCGCGATCAAAATTTTTATTTTTCTAACATGAATGAACTACCCATTATTCAAAAGACCTATGACTTAATGAAAAAGAGCGATCGAGGGTGATTAGCTTGCGATCGCAAACTCAATATACTCACACAAGATTACTGTGTGACGCAGGTCATTGTTGTAAGCTTTGGGCATCGGATTCAGAAGAATGATGGATTCTTAAGGATAACGTCCTAATCTGTGTGGCGGTTGCTATACATCATCAACAGTGGCAGATCGAACGTTCATGAGTTTCCTTTGTCAAGCCACCATCCCTATGTGAGCGGCGACGATCTGTCAAGTTCCGCTCTCAGAGATAGCCCAAACTCGCGTGTAACGGAAGTCACCATTTGCAGGGCTGCCATTATAATCGCCAGACAATTGCATTCGGACTGACACGATCGCCACCTCTCCACGCGTTTGAATCTGCCGTTCAGAAGGGTTCAACTCGTGTATCTTAATCAAACCCGATTCGTGAGCAGCTAAATCATCTTGTTTTCTGAGTAATTCTCCGAGATGACTTGTGATGATAATGTCGGGAGCTAGTAGTTCATTCAAAACGCCAACATCAGAAGCCAGCATTGCCTGCCTGAGTCGTTCTTCGGCGTTGATAATCTGAGTCTCAAGTGTTTTAGTCATAGCGCTTCTGTCTGGAATATCAGCAACCTGCACTTTACTTAGGATCGTGGATTAAATAACCTGTCAATCTTGCAATCAAATCTCTTAATTCGTCATGGCTGAGATCTTCGCCCCCTAAATCCCCCATGCATGGGGGACTTTGAGCTAAGATTCTCGGTTTCAAAGTCCCCCAGAATGGGGGATT
>JAYVFW010000579.1:0-2623 GCA_043772715.1 Phormidesmis sp.
CGTATGTTCAAGTCCATGTTCCGCAACCGGACAACAGCGTAAAGTCTCTCATCCCCAAGCAAGTCGTTGTTCAATGTATCACCGTTGATATTGTATGTAAGCGTTTGGTTGACAATCGCAGCGTTGGGATTGAATGTGGAGGCGGACACATGCCCCGTAATCGCGTCATCAGTAAAGTCACCCCACTCCCCATTATCCTCCTCCCACAACTGAAAGGAATCGCGGAAGTTGTAGTTGCTTGTGCTCCACTCCTGTTGACTAAACCTCGCCGTATACTTCACGGTAATGACCCAGTTATTTCCAGCACCCGCAGTTTTTGCCGCGGTCAATCTGACATTTCTGACATTAGCCATTGCTCTCACCTTTTCCCATAGTAGGGGTTGCGCCTCATGCTTGATTAGCCCCACTAGCGCACCCCCTGATAACATAAAGCCTAACTGGAAGATATACAGACCAGCAATGGGTCGTTTAGCGAATTCTTTTGTTAAGAAAAAGAAATAAATGCCCTGCCCAGAGTTAAAACTGGGATAGTCATAGTTACCTCCTGAAAGCACTGGTAGTCTCAGCTTCTTTGCGCCCCCTCAAAGAGAATTGCGATGACAACACTTTCCGAACAGGATTATCAGAAACTCCTGACTTTTTTGCATGAGCTTTATATCCCCGGTAGTCTAAAAGACTTCTCGGCTCGTATTTTGGCAGCGCTCCCTAAGCTCGTCGCCGCAGACATACCTGGCTATTGCGCGATCGACTTCATACAAGATCAATTTTTAGACGGAACACCGCTCCCTGGAATTTCTAGTAGTCATGCGAAGGATGTGATTAATCAACACTTTCATGAGCATCCGTTTGCAGCGCATTATTTAAAGACTGGTGATCGTAGAATTTATAAGTTGTCAGATTTTGTCAGTAAACAACAACTTCCTCGCCTGAAGGTATATCAAACATTTCTCCGCCCTATAAGCATGGAGGAACAAGTAGGAGTCATCTTACCTCATGCTAATTCAATCAATGCTGATGCGGTTGCCCTATTTCGGAGTGATCGGAGCTTTACGGAACGCGATCGCGCCATTCTCAACTTGTTACAGCCTCATCTAATGCAAGCTCGGCAAACGGCTCACCTTTTTTCTCAAATGCAGCAAGAGAACGAGCAGCTACACGATTTCTTGAATGTCGCTGGTAGTGTTGTCTTCGCTAAGGACGGGCGCATCCAGTTAATGACTCGCAAAGCGGAGCAGTGGTTACAGCAGTATTTCCCATTCAAGCAGATGGGACAATCACTACCAGAGCATTTGCAGCGATGGGTCAGATATCAACAGTCTTTGCTTTCACAGAATGGCTCGGTTTCAAAGCCTCGACTGCCGTTAAAGGTGGAACAGGAGGGTAAACAACTGATTACGAGGTTTGTCTCTGACCCTGCCCAAGAGCAATATGTACTACTCCTAGAGGAACAACAACAGCCTAAGCTATCAGTTGAGTCTTTTGAGCTATTGGGTTTAAGCAAACGAGAAGCTGAGGTGTTGTACTGGGTCGCTAAGGGCAAAGAAAATCTAGAGATCGCTGATATTCTTTTCGTTGGTATTGCGACAGTGAGAAAACACCTGGAACATCTCTATCAGAAATTAGATGTTAAAACTCGTACATCAGCGGTTGTGGAGGCTTTGAAGCGCCTAGGGATGCTGCACTGTGAGTAGGGGTGAAAATCAACAACTGCCCACTTTCTCCTCATATATTAACCCGGCAATGTTTGATCTGACATTTCAACCCGCCCTCATCCCCCAACCCCTTCTCCCATTTTGGGAGAAGGGGAGCCAGATTCAAAGTCCCTCTCCCGCCCTGGGAGAGGGATTTAGGGTGAGGGTCAAAGGTAATTCACAATGGTTGCCGGGTTAATAACTCCCTTGTGGGTCTGCCAGAATGACAAGGACTCAGCGATGTATAGGTGCATTTAGCGATGCCGCTCTTTCAGGTTCAAATCAAGCTGATACCTGAATCGTCTGGGTTCCGGCTAGACCAAAAGCGTGGTGAATCGCCCGCAGAGCCATCACGCCCTGATCTTCTGCAACCACACAACTGACCTTAATCTCAGAAGTCGCGATCATTTGGATGTTAATTTTCTGCTGATACAATGCGTCAAACATCCGAGCCGCCACGCCGGGTTGACCAACCATTTCTGAGCCGACGATGCTGACCTTCGCGATCGCCACATCCACCAAAATTTCACCATAACCTAATTCAGGAGCCGCTTTTTCTAAAACAGTCTGAGCCGCTTCTGCATCCATTTGGGCGACGGTGAAGGCAATATCGCGAGTCATGATGCCATTAAGCACTCGACAGCGCTGAGATTGAATAATCATATCGACGCTAATATTATGGTCGGCAAGCAGTTGGAAGACGTTTGCAGCCATGCCCGGACGATCAGGCACATGACGAATCGCTAACTGGGCTTGCTTGAGGTCGAGCGCTACACCACGAACGGGATTTTGAGTGTTGAATGTTGAGTCGTGGGGTTTGGGTTGATGATCGATCGCTGACTGGGTAACTTCAAACGCTTGGCAGAGTGTCGCGATCGCGTTTTCATAATCTTTCTGATCAATCACACAACTGACTTTGACCTCAGAGGTCG
>JAYVFW010000580.1:0-7368 GCA_043772715.1 Phormidesmis sp.
TGCTCTAGCACGGGTACGAGGTCTTGCACCAAGTTGATTTTTTTGTCGGTGATCAGAATGAAAGGTGTTTCAAACACCGCTTCCATCCGCTCCATGTCGGTGGCGAAGTAAGGAGAGACATAGCCTTTATCAAAGCGCATCCCTTCGGTGACTTCGAGTTCGGTGGTCATCGACTTGCCTTCTTCGAGGGAGATTACGCCCTCTTTGCCGACTTTATCCATCGCGCTGGCGATCATTTGACCGACTTCATCGTCGTTGCCTGCCGAGATCGAGGCGACTTGAGCGATCGCTTTAGAATCTTCAACCGGACGAGCGTGCGCCGCAATTTTTTCGACTAGAAAGACGATGCCTTTGTCCATGCCGCGCTTGAGGGCGATCGCATTAGCACCTGCCGCGACGTTTCGCAGACCTTCTTTGACCATCGCATGAGCCAACACGGTGGCGGTGGTGGTGCCGTCTCCAGCCGCGTCGTTGGTTCTAGATGCAGCTTGACGAATCAGCGCCACGCCTGTGTTTTCAACGTGGTCTTCGAGTTCGATTTCTTTGGCGATCGTTACGCCATCATTGACGATTTGGGGTGCGCCAAACTTCTTCTCTAGCACCACGTTGCGACCTTTAGGACCGAGGGTGACTGCCACCGCTTCGGCTAAAATGTCCATCCCGCGCTCTAGAGCACGACGGGCGTTTTCGTTGTAAATAATGCGCTTTGCCATGATGGTAATCCGAGGTGTGGGGACAAAATGAGAGGGTTGAATTCAGACAGGATTACTGAACGATCGCTAAAATGTCTTTTTCAGACAACAAAACATACTCTTCGCTGCCGAGTTTGATGTCGGTGCCAGCATATTTTGAGTAGAGAACTTTGTCGCCAATTTTGACTTCTGGCTCTTGACGAGAACCATCATCGTTGCGCTTGCCTGGTCCGATCGCTGCGATTTCGCCGACCTGGGGCTTTTCTTTAGCGTTGTCAGGCAAGAAGATGCCACCTGCGGTTTTTTCCTCAGCGGCACTGACTTTGACGAAGACGCGATCGCCCAAGGGTTGAACAGTGGACACGCTTAGAGATACGGCTGCCATAGAAATTCTCCAAACTATCTAGATAAGGGATAACGATCGAAACGTCTTGATGGCTGGAAAGGCAAATCTGAACCGTTGCCTTTTGACCAGCAGCAGCCCATTCCAGAAGAGTGGGGACACTTAACTGGTTGCTTACGTTTACCATTCTACAGGACTTTGAGCATTGAGTTAGCACTCTCGGCTCCTGAGTGCTAATTTAGCGGAGGTTCGCCCCAGATGCAACTTTCTTTGGGGTACGGGTTTCCGAACGGGTGCCAGATTTGTGGATGTCAGTGCAGCAAAATTTTTGCGAACGGACGGGAGGAGGGCACTGCCGTGCCATGCCCCTACCGCGATCGTTCGACCGATTGCAATGGTTGTTGAAATGGCTATCTGAAATCTGCGGCGGCTTTCGCGATCGCACCCAATGGCAACCCTGCCGGATAAATTCCTTCGTCTTTGATTTGCTTGATCGCCGCGTCTGAAATGGGCAAATTCATCTTTTTGGAGAGCGATCGCATCACATCTCCGCGATCGATTACGCCCGAAATTGCTCCGGCAGGAGACAGCACTGTCACACGAGGCAACTCTTGGGTTTCCATCAGGCGAATCACATCGACCAAAGCGGTAGACTCTTGCACTGATGGAATCTCAGACAAGGGTTGCACAATGCTAAACACTGTTTTCACTTCCCACTGACTGCGCTCAATGGCGTGCAAAGCATCGGCATCTACCCTGCCACGATAACGCCCGTCAGATGCCGCAAAATAAACTGGCGCACGACTCGCACTGAGCAAATAATCGTCGGCAAACTGGCGCAGTGTCAGGTTGGCATCGACGACCCGAAACTCGCGAGTCATTGCATCTTCGGCATTGATCTTGAGCAATGCCTCTTGAAGAGTCGTTTGTTGATCGTAAGCCGTGGCATTTTTCACCACAAACCAACCAATCAGCGCCATATAAAACCCTGTAAAGGTTGGAATCGCTCGTCCAAACACGCCTAAAATCGCCAAGACGATCGCCAAACTTCCCAGGGTTTTGCCCGTTCTAGCCGCCCAGTGAACGCCTTGAAAGTGGCTTCCTGTGATCTTCCAGATGATCGCTTTGAGCACCAGTCCGCCATCAAGCGGCAACCCCGGAATCAAGTTAAACAGCGTCAAGACTAAGTTGATGACTGCTAGTCGCTGTGTCAATACTACAACCGGAGTGCTATCTCCAGGCAGCACCAGGGTCAATAGGCTGAGTAGAATAAACAGGCTAAAACTGACCAGCGGCCCCGCGATCGCGACCTGAAAGGCTTTGCCGGGGGTTTTGGGTTCTTGCTCGATCGCAGCAATGCCACCAAAGAAAAACAGGGTAATCGACTTGACCTGAATGCCTTGGAGCTTTGCAACCAAACTATGACCTAGCTCATGCAGCAACACTGAGGTAAACAAGAGCAATGCCATGAGTAGCCCAGTGCCCCAAGCGATCGTCGCTCCCCATTCGGGATGATTTTGCTGAAACACCGAGCCATCCGATAAAGTGATCAGCGCCAACACAAAAAACCAAGACGGATCAATTAATAGGGGAATTCCAAACAAGGAACCCACGCGCCAGCTTGACTGCATGAAAGGTGTCCTAACTCATCGAAGCCCCAAACAGATCTAAGGCTACCCTTTCAGGATAGTTGAGATGAGAGAGGAAAGGGGGGGGAACGAAAGGATGAGGGATGAGCAGAAGTATTCAGTTAGCTGGGTTCGTTTCTGGGCTGAGGCGTACCAGAACTTACGCATTTGACCAAAACCTCGGAGGTTTTAACCAAGAATCAAGCATCGCCACCACAATAGTGGCTTAAACCTCCGAGGTTTGCGTAAGGATAGCAATTCAGCGTTTAAACGATTGCTTATGAGACAGCTTCAACGCAGCCTTCAAACCACAGCCAGAGTTAATATCCTTAACTTCTGCCTATAACGATCGCAAAATAGCTGCGATCGCTTGCTTCAGACTCGGTAATTCTTGCTCTACAGCCAACCAAACAATATCGAGGTCAATCTCAAAGTAGTTGTGAGTCAAAATGTTTCGCATTCCAATTATTTTTGACCAAGGTACTTCTGGGTGCTGGTCTCTGATGGCTGAAGAAAGCGAGAAGCCTCACCAATAACTTGCAGGTTTTGAGTGAACCAAGTTTGAATCAGTTCATTCTGTTCAAATGTTTGTCTGCCTTGCACAACATAGCGATCGATACGCTCGATTGCCTCCAAGATATCTTGCAGTTTCTCGCGATCGTCTCTCATAGGGATATCGCTTCGCTCAGGACTCGATCGCGGATTCTGGGTCGCAGTCCTTTTTCTGTGACTATATCCACCGGACAATTCAGCAGGGCTTGTAATTCCATCAGCAAACCACCGAGGTAAAATAAGCTGCGTTCTGCCTCCATTTCCACCAGAAAATCTACATCGCTGTCTGAGTCGGCTTCGCCCCGTGCCACCGAGCCAAAGACGCGAACGTTGTAAGCACCGTATTTTGCCGCTGTCGCCAAAATTGCTTCCCGTTTTTCCTGCAACTGTGCCCCGATGTTCATACGTAATTTCCCGGTTTGTCTCATTTTCCCATCTCCCCACTGCTCTATCCCCCATCCTTGAAAGCGAATCATTTCAGGATTGTAGAGCGGGCATTGCCCATCATTTCCAGATTATGCTGACGATGAAACGGCTCTGGAGTATGTGGAAATTGGGCATTTCGTTACCAGGGCATACAACACGTCCGGATCGAGATCCGCGCCATTTTGCCAGACCACGGTGCCTAATTCTGGATGAATCTGGACTTGGGCAAAGTATGCCAAATCTTGTAGAGGCGTAAAGATGCCAGAGAAGGAAATTAACTGGCTGATATCAACCACGCCTTCAATGCCGTCTTCAAAGTTTAGCCAGAGTTAGTATCTGGCTAAAGGCTTCATCGCTACGATGTCTTTGAGCATGGCTTTACTCCAGAGGTTGAATAGATCCTAGTTGTAACCGACTTATACTAAATTATTTGTTTGAATTATCAGGTCAATCGAGTTACAGGTTTAAAGGCGGGTTCCTACCTCTAGCCGCAGTTGATCAATCAAATTGGTATGAAAGGCAATCACTCGTTGACGAGAATCAGAAACTCATCTGTCGGAAGCAAGCATTCGTGAGTGAGAGGCAAAGATGTGCCCAAGACATTCAAAGGTTCGTGAGAGTGGTGAAAAGCCTCGCAGGAGAGGCGCAAGGACTCGGCGATAAGGCGCAAAGCCTCGCAAGAGAGGCGCAAGGACTCGTAGGAGAGACTATATCCCTCGCTGATAGGTTCTGGTTGTCCAGCAGAGAGGAGATGATCATGTCAGGCTATAGATGCTGGTGCGGCTGCGTCTTTGGGAGCTTTGGCGCGGGAGGCTTTGAAGCGTTCGCCTAACTGATCAGAGATCGCTTTCAGTCCGGGGGTCTTTTTGGCGGCGGTTTTTACGTAGTCGTAGACGGTGAGGCTACTATTCATGGCTTCGCTGCTGACCGCCATTAGAGTGTCATCTACTTTTTCGGTGAGTTGTTGCAGTCGGAGGTGGACTTCGGAGAGGGTGGTAGCGAGTTGATAGTCACGGCTAAATTCATTGAAGTTGAAGCTGGCGGGTAGGATATCGGGGTTAGACTGGGCAGCGGTCAGGCTATTGCTGACAAAGGCGAGGCTTTTGTTGCCCATTTTGAACAGTCTGCGGCGTTCTTCGACGGTGAGATGCACCAGAAAGGGGAGTTTGGCTTCGATCGTCGCTAGAGCAGTTTTAATGTCTTGAAGGTCGGTTTCTGTGAGTTTGGCAGAGATGTTTTGGTAGGGCATAAGGTGAACAATCTTTTGAGTTGATATCTCGTTTAAGAGTGCCCTAGTAAACGGACGATCGCACCTCATTACCCGCTTGACTCGTGCCTGTCTTGTGGATCAGGGATAAAATTTGGGGTGGGTCTTCTCTCAATGCCAGCGAACAAGGTGTCTTATGACTTTCACCCCTGCAACTAACGCCCAGGAAAACTCCAGTCCTTCTCCCAGAGGGAAAGGAGAGCCATTAGAGCGCATCATCCAGACCTTAAAAACCATCCTGCCAGAGTTGCGCGATCGCTATGGGGTGATTGCGCTAGGCGTGTTTGGCTCCTATGTGCGCGGTGAACAAACCCCCGACAGTGACCTGGATTTGCTCGTTGAGTTTGACCACCGCCCCTTGACTCTGCTACAGTTCATCGCTTTGGAATATGAACTGAGCGATGAACTGCAAATCAAAGTTGATTTAGTCGAAAAAAGTGCGCTCAAGCCCAAAATCGGCGAACGTATTCTTCAGGAGGTCTTGCCCTTATGAACCCACCTCGCAGTAGTCAAGACTACCTCCAAGACATCGTGAACTATGCAGATGACGCGATGCAATTTGTCGCGGGCATAGATTTTGTCACCTTTGAGCAAGACAAGCGGACTCACTATGCCGTCGTTCGTGCCTTAGAAATCGTTGGTGAAGCTACTAAAAACATTCCGCCAGAGATCCGCGATCGCTATCCCACGATTCCCTGGAGACTGATGGCAGGGATGCGCGACAAATTGGTTCACGACTACATTGGTGCAGATTTAACCAAGGTATTTGAAACAGTGCTCACCGACCTACCCGTCATCAAAACCGCGATCGCGCAAGTTCTCACAGACCTGACTTCTTCTGCCTAGTCTCAACTGGAGTCATGGAGCGATCGCGCTTTATCACCCGCCTGAAATATCCCACGGTAAGATTGTAGACAATTCCTCTCAGTCTCTATACTGATGCCAAATTTTGATGAAATCGCCAAGCTCATTACTGAGAAATGGGATTTCTTAGCAGCGATCGTGATCTTGGTGGGTGCAAGTGGCATCGCGGGAGCATTCCATACAGGTTGGCAGAGCCATCGCAAAGCCCAGCGCATCCGCCAACTTCCGGCTGGCGACTTCCCGTTTGATGTGATCAAACCTCGCAGTCCTGACTTGATGAAGCAAATCATGGGCGGTGATGAGAAGAACCCTTTGGCTGATTACAAAATTCCGTATCAGGAGCGCCAGCCCGATCGCAACGTTCGGCAAGAGTTAGAGGCTGCTTTTACGGAGAAGAATTGGATCTTGATTTTGGGTAAGTCGGGCTTGGGCAAGACGAGGGAAGCGGCTCACTTAGCGGAAGTGCTAAACCAGGAAGGCTGGACGGTGCTAAAGCTGGCAGATCAAGCAGGGGAATGGCTGGATGTGCCGAAGGAATTTCCGAGTCAAATTAGCCCCAATGATAAGTTGCTGTTCTTTTTGGATAATCTAAATCGCTGGATGTATGCGGGCAATCCCCATGAGATTTATCCCAGAGCGAAGGAAGAGTCGGCGCGACCTGTGCGAGAGCCAGTGCAAGAGCGGTTGCCGCGGCTGTTGCAGTATTTTGAACGTCAGGGCAAGTCACCCTATGTGCGAGTGATTGCGACGGCGCGAGATGAGCATAAACCTGATAAGCTGGGGGAAACGTCGCCGTGGGACAAGCTCCAGTGGAAGAGGTACAAACCGTTTTGGCAGCAGTTTCACTGTTACCCATTAGCGGATCTGTCGAAGGGTGGCGCTGTCAGCTTGTTGACAGATTGTGTAGCGGCGGCGGGATTGCAGGGAATCCCAGAAGAGTATGAGCAGATTGCGGGGCGAAATGACGGCACATTTCGGAATCTCACGGAGAATTTGAACAGAGCCTGGAACCGCGGGTTGGCTGTGAATAATCAGGAGTTTTCACCCAATCTGGATGAGACGTGGCGGACGCACTACAACGATGCGGTGAAGCTCTATCCGTTGGCGGTGTATGCCTATGATGCAGTGGAGCTATTGCGTACCTTAAATCTTGGGTTAACCGCACCGATGCTATCCGCTACGACGAAACGCTTGTTGCCGGGGCGCGGGGTGCGGCGCTGGTGGCAGATATGGCAGTTGCGCCCCATACTCAACTATTTGGTAACTACAGAGCAAATCTTGAAGCCAAAGGATGGGCAGATTGAGGCGAAGAAAACGGGCGCGGTAGATGTGGGGCGCTACGTGTATGCGATCTTGCAGCAACTGGGTCAGATGGCAAAACAAGATTCCACCTATCCTGTGGCTGCTGAATGTTTTAACTGTGGCAATGCACTATATGGGCTGAGTCGGTATGAAGATGCGATCGCCAGCTATGACAAAGCGATTGAAATCAAAATGGATAAATACGAAGCCTGGAACAACCGAGGGGTAGCGCTGTCTGTCTTAGGGCGCAAGGACGAGGCGCTCGCCAGTTGTGACAAAGCGATCGAAATCAAA
>JAYVFW010000581.1:0-7367 GCA_043772715.1 Phormidesmis sp.
AAACCGGGTACATTAACTCAGTCCTTTTCCCGCTCCCGTGATGAATATTCGGATGCTCTCAGCCACCTTTCCCTACCCGCCGACTCAGGGAGGCACTCAGGTGCGGACATTCAATTTGCTGAAATATTTGAGTCGTCGTCATCAGGTGACGGTAGCGGCGCTGAAATCGCCAGAGGTGACTGACGCGGAAATCAACGCATTACGAGAACGGGTCGCGGAATTAGTGGTGTTCGATCGTCCCAATCATTCTTCTCAATCAGGCTTTCTCTCAAAAATTCAGCGCTTTAGCAGATTTTTGCAGCAGGGAACGCCGCCTAGCGTCTTGTCTTCCTATTCATTAGAAATGCAAGATTGGGTTGATCGAGCAATTCAATCCAATCAATATGAAGTCATCACCTGCGAACATAGCGTGAATGAAATCTACGTGCGTCTTGAGTTTCAAAAACAACTCCGTACAGTCGTTAATGTGCATAGCTCAGTGTATGGGACGTGTAAAAATCAATTGCAGACTCAGACATCAGAAAATCAATGGCGCGATCGCTTAAATTTGCCGCTTCTAAAGCGCTATGAACAACGCTACTGCAATAAATTCTCGAATATTGTGGTTACTACAGAAGACGATCGCGCACAGTTACACGCCTTCAATCCTAACGCTCAGTTTGAAGTCATTGCTAATGGTGTAGACTTCACTGAGTTTCCCTATCGCGCTAGAGAGCCAGAAGGACATAAACTAATCTTTATCGGCGCAATGGATAACCTGGCAAACATTGATGCTGTGCAATTCTTAAGTTTAGAAATTCTACCGACTTTGCAGAAAAAATATCCTGACACAACGCTGGCATTAGTAGGCGCACGTCCGACTCCAGAAGTTTTGCAACTGAGCGATCGCCCCGGCATCACCATCACGGGTCGCGTTCCTGCAATGGCAGATTATTTACATCAAGCAACCGTCTGCGTGATTCCGATGCGAACCGGATTTGGAATCAAAAATAAAACACTAGAAGCAATGGCAGCCGGAACCCCGATCGTGTCCAGCGATCGCGGCTTAGAAGGGTTAGCCATCGATGGAATCAACACGCCATTACGGGCACTGCGGGCAAATCGGGTCGAAGACTATGTGGGCGCGATCGCTCGGCTCTTTGAAGACGCTGCGCTGCGAGAAAGCCTTTCTCGTGAGGCGCGATCGCTCGTAGAAGCCGACTATACCTGGGAAAGTGCCGGACACTGTTATGAACAAGTTTTGACAGGATAAACCCGCAATGATGATCTCGCGATTGCGTCAGCTTTTAATTACCCCGATCGATGAGGCTGGCGATCGCTCTAAGCAGTCTGCCTCGATCTTATTTTGGCTGAGTCTAAGCCTCGGATTCGCAATTTATTACGGATGTTTAGGGCTGCAAAAAGCGTTTAGAGCCGAACACATTGTTCAAGACGATGCGCGAGAGTATGTGTTTTGGATGCAGCAATTTGTCGATCCAACATTGTTCCCTCACGATTTGATTGCAGACTACTTCAAATCGATTACTCCGCTTGGATATGCAGCGATTTATCACCTCATGGCAAACCTCGGTATTCAGCCACTTTTGCTGAGTAAGATTTTGCCTGTTGCGATCGGGGTTGTGACAACTCTTTATGGGTTTAGAGTTTGTTTAAAGCTGTTCCCAATTCCTGTGGCTGGCTTTATCGCAATGCTGTTGCTGAATCAAAGCCTGTGGTTTAGAGATGACTTGAGTTCTGCAACTCCTAGAGCGTTTGTTTATCCATTGTTTTTAGCGTTTTTATATTATTTGCTGCGTCGTAGTCGGCTCGGTGTGATGATTACGATCGTCCTGCAAGCCTTAATTTATCCACCCTTAGTTTTGATTACGATCGCAGTTCTCTTTCTGCGGCTCTGGGACTGGGATCGCTGGCGTTTTCATCGAGAACGCATTCCCGATTTTGCCCTAGCCGCCGGATTGGGATTGCTGGCGCTGTTGCCCTACATCTTTTCATCGGCGGAATTTAATCCGATCGTCACCAAAGCTGAAGCACTGACGATGCCAGAACTGCATCCCGGTGGGCGGCATCCTTATTTTGATCCCAATCTCTGGCGGTTTTGGCTGACCGGACAGCATAGCGGTATCTTGCCTCCGCTATTGCCGCCTTTGATTTGGGTTGGGTTGGGGTGGTCGATAGTGGCTCAAAATCCGTCTCGCTTCCCATTAATCAAACGGCTTAACCGTGAAGTCGTGGTCTTAGCTCAAACTGCACTAGCGTCTTTAGGACTGTTTTTTGCGGCTCACGCGCTGCTGCTCAAGCTGTTTTTTCCGACTCGATACACCACCCACACTTGGCGAATCGTTTTAGCGATCGCTGCTGCCATTGTGCTGACCGTCCTGCTAGATGCCGTGCTTCTCAAGTGCGAAGAACTCGCGAATGTTCACCGCTGGAAACCCTTGTTTTGGAGACTGACATTAACCGGATTAATCGGGGCGTTACTGATTTTATTCCCCAGCTTTTCGCCCAGTTTTCCCGCCACAAACTATCGAATCTCTGGAGAAGGTGATCTGTATGCGTTTCTGCAAAAGCAGCCTCAAGATAGTTTGATTGCCACTCTCTCAGATGAGGCAAATAGTATTCCAACATTTGGGCAGCGATCGGTCTTAATCGGCAAAGAATATGCCCTGCCGTTTCATCTAGGTTACTATCGCCAGATTCGTCAGCGCAGTCTGGAGTTGATTCAGGCTCAATATAGTCCAGACTTGGCAGTTGTTCAGCAACTGATTCAGAAATATGGGATTGATTTTTGGTTGCTCGATCGTACTGCCTTCACCCCCGAATATCTGCTAAACAAAAGTTGGCTTCAAAGCTTTCAGCCAGCATTTAGTGAAGCTTCAACTCGTTTGCAGCAGGGAAAAACCTCAGCCCTGGCAAACAGAGTCAACGATTGTGTAGCCTTCGAGAGTCAGAGTCTCACTCTGCTGAAAGCAACCTGCATTACTCAACGCAAAACGCAGGCTCGGCTCCCTGAATAAACAATCCGATGAAAAAGTCAAGCCAGACACTCATGCCACACAAATTTTGAGTGATTTAGTCTGATTGGGATCAAACTCTGAGTATTCTTATAAGATGGATTGCTCCGATTTTTGAGTTTTAGAAAGACTTTCTTCTAAGACTCAATCTCGCTGAGGTTCGGCTTTTCCCTACTTTCGTTAATTCATGGATCAGTTGTGGCACTTTACTCAAACTGTGTTGGGCATCATTTTTCGCCATCCCATCACAGGCACTAGCATTATCCCCATCTTGCCAGATGGTCGCATTGTATTGATCCGTCGCCGCGATAATGGGCTGTGGGGTTTACCAGGCGGCATTGTCGATTGGGGCGAAAACATTCCCACTGCCGTGCGGCGCGAACTGGCAGAAGAAACTGGGCTAGAAGTGACTCAGATTCGTCGTCTCGTAGGAATTTATTCAGCGCCCGATCGCGATCCGCGCCTTCACTCGATTTGTGTCGTCGTCGAAGCCGATGTTCAAGGCACAATGCAGATTCGAGACACTTTAGAAGTCTCTGACGTGCAGGCGTTTAACCCAGATTCAATTCCTGAAGGGCGGCTAGCTCACGACCACCGACAGCAATTGGAAGACTACTTTAAAGGGCAGACGACCCTAGACTGAGAACTGTGAATAAAAGACCCTTGCGTACGGGCATGGCACTGCCGTGCCCCTTGTCTCTGCAAATAACCGATACGATTTAATTCACGATCCTCAGAGATTTCTAATTGAACACATTCCCCAAAACAGCAAATTTGGGTCAATTCTAATCTGACTCTCAAAGTCTAGAGATCGCTGCTGAATAGAGTCATAGAGAAAATTACTATCGCCTCCGGTGAAGATGACAGCGCTTTGAGGAAATCGGGTCTGCCAATCTTCGATAAAGCTTTGAATGCCAGTCAAAACCGTGTGCAGAATGCCGCTTTGAATCGCCTCGATCGTCGTCATCGCCCAGCGATCGGGCAGTGTGATCATCCCGGTTTCAATCACTGGCAGCGCAGAAGTGGCTTGTCCCAGCATCCGAAACTGTAGCTGTAAGCCTGGTAGGATGGCTCCACCAACGAGAGATCGCGCCTCATCGGCTCCTGTAAATGTCAAAGCTGTGCCGCCATCAATGACCAAAATGGGAGCGCCATAGGTTACGATCGCACCCCAAACTGCCAAAGCGCGATCGACTCCCAGCGTCGGATAGGTGTTTTTGAGCGGAATCTGAGCGAGTGCGATCGTTCTAAGAAGTCGATAAGTCTCCCAATGTTGCGCCTGTTCAACCACCACTGACGCGATCCAAAGTTCTGGTAACGTCTCCCAATGGGGCATTACAGCCGATCGAGGCAGGTCATCGTCCTTAAAGTTGAACTGGCTCTCGACCAACAATTCAACCTTTTCTGCTGATAGATGAGGAGTATCCCAAGTCTGGCGCAGCGTTTCACCTGTCAACCAAGCCCAGTGTAGACGAGAATTACCGATCATTAATGCCAGCCAGTTTTCAGTCACAATGCCTTCTATTGTCTTGATAGAGAAAGCTCGGGGTATAAAGTTTCTTGATAAATATCTTTACTTATTGGAACTTTACAAAACCGGGTTTTCTAAGGGAAGATTAGAATCAGAGAGAAACATAATTTTCAAAAAGTTGTAGGAGGCAGTTATGGTAGCACTCATCGATCGCGCAAGCGCTAGCCAATCGGGTCGTCCTCAACGGCGGCTCACCATTCAAACGGTTGACATTGCACCCGACACGACCACTCTACGATCGCTCGACTGGGATCGCGATCGCTTTGACATTGAGTTTGCTTTAGAGAACGGCACTACCTACAACTCTTTTCTGATTCGGGGCGAGAAAGTTGCGCTCGTCGATACCTCTCACGAAAAGTTTCGTCAACTCTATCTCGATGCTCTGCAAGGACTCATTGATCCAGCCGCGATCGACTATATAATCATCAGTCATACAGAGCCGGATCATAGCGGCTTAATTAAAGATGTTTTGCAACTCAATCCTGAAATTACGATTGTCGGTGCAAAGGTGGCAATTCAGTTTTTAGAAGAGTTAGTGCATCAGCCGTTTAAGCGTCAAATTGTCAAGAATGGCGATCGCTTAGATTTAGGCAACGGGCACGAATTAGAGTTTATTTCTGCCCCTAATTTGCATTGGCCCGACACGATCTTTACCTTCGATCACAAAACTCAGACGCTTTATACCTGTGATGCGTTTGGGATGCACTTCTGCGACGATCACACCTACGACGAAGACCTGGAGTTGATCGAACACGACTATCACTATTACTACGATTGTTTGATGGGGCCCAATGCTCGATCGGTGCTGTCTGCCCTCAAACGCATGGCGGCATTGCCCGAAATCACGACGATCGCGACGGGGCACGGACCGCTACTGCGTTACAACCTTCAAGAACTTGTCGGACGTTACCGGGAGTGGAGTCAGACTCAAGCAAAAGCGGCAACAACGGTCGGCATATTCTACGTAGCAGAGTATGGCTATAGCGACCAACTGGCTCAAGCGATCGCCAACGGCATCACCAAGACAGGCGTTTTAGTCGAAATGATCGATCTGCGCGTCGCTGACCCTCAAGAAGTGCGGGAATTAGTCGAGACGGCAACGGGTTTAGTGATCGGGATGCCGCCTCAATCGGGAGCCTTTGCCGCCAATGCCAAAGCGGGACTGAGTACCATTTTTGCAGCGACGAAGGCAAAACAGTCTGTGGGCTTGTTTGAGGCAGGCGGCGGCAATGATGAGTCGGTTTACCCGATTCGCAACCAGTTTCAAGAAATCGGTTTAACAGAAGCCTTTCCACCGATTCAAATCAAAGAACTTCCCAGCGAGGCAACTTATCAACTCTGCAACGAGGCGGGAACTGACTTAGGGCAGTGGCTCACCCGCGATCGCACCGTCAAACAAATGAAGTCTCTCGACGGTGAGCTGGATAAAGCACTCGGTCGTCTGAGTGGCGGACTCTATATCATCACGGCAAAAAAGGGCGATATCTCTAGCGCCATGTTAGCCTCGTGGGTGTCTCAAGCTAGCTTTGAGCCGTTGGGGATCACGATCGCCGTTGCCAAAGACCGTGCCATCGAATCGTTTATGCACTTAGGCGATCGCTTTGTTCTCAACGTTTTAGAAGAAGGCAACTATCAGATTTTGGTGAAGCACTTTTTGAAGCGATTTTCGCCCGGTGCCGATCGTTTTGCCGATGTCAAAACCTATCCTGCGACTAATGGTTCCCCCATTTTGGCAGACTCGCTGGCTTACATTGAGTGCGAAGTCGTCAGCCGCATGGAGTGCAGCGATCACTGGATTGTCTACAGCACGATCGACGCAGGGCGAGTCGCCAAATCTGAATCGCTGACTGCCGTTCACCACCGCAAAGTCGGCAACCACTACTAAGAATCGTGGATTAGATTAGATTCGTCATAGCTGAGATCTTCGCCTCCTAAATCCCCCATTTATGGGGGATTTAGGGGGCACAAGCCGACTCAAACGAAGCGACGACTTGTATGTATACGTCAGTCCTGGGTGAGAAAGGCGATTCGAGACTGTGTACTATTCGCAATTCCTTAACCTGTTTTTTTATGGCTGACATCAAACCCAAAGACGTTCAAGTTGCTGAAATTGGGGCAGAGACATGGGTGCTGCGATCGCGCACCTGGGACCGGCTCAAATTTGAGATCGAATATTCTCGCCAACGCGGAACGACGGCAAATTCTTATCTGATTCAGGGAGACAAAACGGCGCTGATTGATCCGCCGGGTAGCTCTTTTACAGATATTTTTCTCAAAGAGCTGCACGATCATCAGTATTTTCAAAAGCTGGATTATGTGATTTTGGGGCACGTTAACCCCAATCGGTTAACGACGCTGAAGCGGTTGATCGAGCTGGCACCACAAATGACGATCGTCTGCTCAAAACCCGCCGCAAATGCGCTCAAAGCTGCCTTTCCAGACCAAGATTTGCGGATCAATGCCGTCCGAGGTGAGGAGGTTTTAGATTTGGGCAAGGGGCACGAGCTGCGATTTGCTTTTGTTCCGACTCCTCGCTGGGTTGACGGACTCTGCACTTTTGACTCCGCCACTCGCATTCTCTACACCGATAAGCTGTTTGGTTCCCACATCTGCGACGACCCCATTCTCGACGAAAACTGGAAGCAGCTAGACGACGATCGCCACTATTATTTTGACTGTCTCCACGCCTCGCAGTCTCGGCAAGTCGAAGCAGCGTTAGACAAATTAGCCGCTTTTCCTGCAAAAATGTATGCCGTGGGTCACGGTCCTTTAGTGCGCTATAGCCTCAGCCGCTTTAACCTTGACTATCGGCAGTGGTGTGAACA
>JAYVFW010000582.1:0-7364 GCA_043772715.1 Phormidesmis sp.
ATCGAACTTGTGCTTGTTTGTTCTAATCAGCACCCTATCGGTTCGATAGCTTTTCTGTCTACCACCTCCACCAAAAATTGTCCGAAGTATTGACTAAAGGAACTGAGTAGCAGTGATGTTGACTGGATCTTGGCAACGGGTCGGAGAGAAGAAGTGACGGCTGGCACGACCCTAATCCGCCAAGGCACATCGGTTAACGCTCTCTACATTCTGCTAGATGGCGCATTGACCGTTTCGGTTGCTCAGGCTGATGACAACCCGATCGGTCGGGCGTTTGCTGCCCTCGAAGGCGGCGAATTGTCAGGGCGGGAAATCGCCAGACTCGCCAACGGGGAAGTGGTTGGAGAGCTACCGTTCTTAACCTCTCACCAGTCTTCTACCACCGTCAAAGCGCTGAGAAAATCGTTGGTGTTGATGATTCCGCAACAGCAGCTCATGGAGAAATTGCAGACGGACATCACGTTTGCGGCTCATCTCTATCGGGCGATCGCGGTTTTGTTGGCGAACCGATTAGAGCAAATTGTTAGTCAAATTGGGCACAGCACGATCGTGTTATGTCAGCCTCAAATTCGAGAAATTCTGTGTACGTTTGCAGAGTTAAACGATAGTGATATTGGTTGGATGATTGCTACAGGCAATGCTGTGAGGATTGCTGCGGGCGATGTTTTATTTCATGCTGGCAGACCCGTTGACGCATTTTACATTTTGCTAGACGGAAAAATGGTGGCCTCGATCGCGGAAGATGCAAACAATCCTCTAACTCGTGCTTTTTCAAACTTAGAAGAAACCGATCACGTCGAGCGAGAGTTTGCAAAATTATCGCGAGGTGACATGGTAGGCGAAACGCCCTTTGTGGAAGCGAGTCCGCCTGCGATGACGATTCGAGCCGTCGAGGATGCGATCGTGTTAGCAATTCCGCGCTGGCGACTGGCGGCAAAACTGCTGCACGATGTTGGATTTGCGGCTCGATTTTATCGCGTGTTAGCGATTTTGTTAGCCGACAAACAGCAAGGCATCATCAATCGGTTGGGCTACGGCAGAATCACCTACAGTTCAGGTCGATCTCTCGACGATCGCCGCACTTATGAGGACGAACTGAGTTCTGGTTTTTTGGCGCAGGTAACGCTAGCAGGCACGCGATTTGATTGGATGCTGAAACAGATTCGAGGATAGCAACGGATGTCGTAGGGGCATGGCACACCGTGCCCTGACGCATATAAATTTCGACAATTTAAAGGGAGTTAGTATGGTCACGATTAACAAAAACAATCTGTTCCGAAAAGAGGCACTCGATCGCTTGTCGTCTCCAGAGCGACTCGATCAACTGATGCAAATTGTTCAGCCTAAGAAATGGATTCCGTTGGCGGCAATGGGATCGTTGATTGCGGTTGGGCTGACCTGGAGTGTTTTCGGTCGCATTCCCATTACCGTTGCTGGGCAGGGTGTAGTCGTTTTCCCCAGCAAGGTGACGGCGTTTCAGTCTCCTAGTTCTGGGAAAATTCTGACTCTGAATATTCGTCCAGGTGATCAGGTGAAAAAAGGGCAGGTGATTGCCACGATCGACCAGACTGAACTGCAAGAAAAGTTAGATTTAGCGCGTGCCAAAATGCTCCAACTTCAAGAGCAAGATCGCAGCGCAAATTCACTGCAACTCCAGCGAACGGTTTTAGATAAGGGTGCCCTGCAACAACAGCGTCAGGCACTTCAGCAAAGCTTAGAGACGACGCAATCCGTCACGCCGATTATCAGAGATAAAGGGCTTAATTCGATTCAACAAGAGCGTCAGAACTTATTACAACGGTTGCAGACGACGCGAGATCTCTTGCCGACCTTCAAACAGCGATTTGAGCTACGGCAGCAGCTACGCCGAGAGGGAGCCGTATCAAGCGATAGCGTTCTTCAAGCACAGCAAGAATTTCTCAACAGCCTAACTAAAATTAACGAAATTCAATCGGAACAAAAACAGCTTGATGTCAAAGAAGCCGATGCTCAAAGACAATTTTTAGAGAACATCAACGCCACCAAAGATTTGCAAGCTCAGTTAGCAACATTAGACACAAAACTCGCAGGGCAAGCAGAACAAGATTTAGCTATTGCAACGAATCGTAAAAAAGAAATTCAAGACACAGAGCGAGCGATCGTACAACTACAATCGCAATTAAAAGGCAAAAGCCAGGTCAAGAGTAATTTTGACGGGCGAGTGTTAGAGGTTGTTGCCGTTTCAGGACAACATCTCGAAGAAGGGGCGCGAATGGGCACGATCGAAGCTCAAGACTCCTCAACTAAGCTGGTCGGGGTGGCATTCTTCCCCGTGAGCGAGGGCAAAAAAATCCAGAAGGAATGGAGCTACAGGTTACCCCGTCTACAGTCAAACGAGAACGCTTTGGGGGCATTGTGGCGATCGTCACGAATGTGTCTGAGTTTCCGGTGACAAAAGAGGGCGCAGCAATTGTAGTTGGCGGGACTGAAGTCTTGCAGAACTTGCTTACCAAAGAACCACAAATCCAGGTTTTTGCAGAGCTTCAACCGGACGCTACGACCAAGAGCCGTTTTCGCTGGTCATCGTCTAAGGGACCTGAAACGCAAGTCACATCAGGCACGACGACTTCAGTGCGTGTCAAAATCGATGAACAATCTCCGATTTCGTTTGTCTTTCCGATTCTGCGATCGTGGAGTGGAGCTTATTAGACCTCCTGCACGAATCCGGGAACGCCCCCTAAATCACCCAATTCTGGGGACTTTGAACTCTGGTTCCCCCAGAATTGGGGGTTAGGGGGCGAGATCTCAGGGTGGTTCGCGTCGAGAATTTTATTCATGCAGGAGGTCTACTGATGATGTGGCGAACTTTTGTTGAACAGATTGGACGTAGATTAAAACCGATTCGGCAGATGATTAGCCCGCCCAATCGTCGCCGTAAGACTCCCACCCTCTTGCAAATGGAGGCAGTGGAATGTGGAGCGGCGGCACTGGGAATTATGTTGGGTTATTACGATCGCATTGTTCCTCTAGCTGAGTTGCGTCAAGCCTGTGGGGTTTCACGAGACGGCAGCAAAGCCTCTAATATTCTCAGCGCGGCGCGGCGCTATGGATTGCAGGCAAAAGGCTTTAAGATCGAATTAGAGGCGCTCCGCAAACTGGACTGTCCCTATATTGTATTTTGGAATTTTAACCACTTCCTAGTGGTTGAAGGATTTAGCAAAGACAAAGTTTATATCAACGATCCGGCGAGCGGACCTCAAACCGTTTCGCTAGAAGAATTCGATCAAGCCTTTACCGGAGTCGTGCTGGTTGTTGAACCTAGTGCAGAATTTAAGCCCGGAGGACGTAAACCGAGCCTCATGCTCGCGTTGTGGGATCGATTGCAAAGCTCGATCGGGGTGCTGATCTACTGTGTAATTGCAGGATTGCTTTTAGTGATTCCTGGATTAGCAATTCCAGCATTCTCTCAAGCGTTTGTCGATAATGTGTTAATCGAAGGCAGAGACGATTGGCTGCGTCCTTTAATCATTGGGATTCTATTCACAGCCGTGTTAAATGGCTTTCTAACCTTGCTGCAACTTAAATTTCTTCGTCGCATGAAGATTAAGTTAGCTGTGGGGATGTCCAGCCGATTTTTATGGCATATTCTTCGGCTGCCAGTGAGCTTTTATGATCAGCGATTTGCCGGAGAAATTAGCAGTCGAGTTCGCCTTAACGACAGTCTAGCCAATCTGCTGTCAGGACGATTAGCCACCACTGTAATCTCCGCCTTTACCGTTGTTTTCTATGCTGCCGTGATGCTGCAATATGATGTCGTGTTGACCTCGATCGGCATTGCATTTGTGGTAATCAATGTCACCGTTTGGCGATGGGTTTCTCGTCAGCGCGTCGATGCCAATCTGCGCTTAATGCAGGAACAAGGCAAGGTCAGCGGGGTGTCGATTTCGGGGCTGCAAAGTATGGAAACGCTGAAGGCATCGGGGCTAGAGTCAGAATTCTTTTCCCGCTGGGCAGGCTACTACGCCAAAGCGATCAATGCTCGTCAGGAGATGGATACGACCAATCAAATGTTGGGCGTGTTGCCCTCGTTTTTGACCTCGATTACATCCATGCTGTTGCTGGTTGTGGGTGGACTGCGCGTCATGGATGGGGTGCTGAGTATTGGAATGCTGATTGCTTTTCAAGCGTTGATGCAGCGGTTTTTAGAGCCTGTGAACAATCTCGTCGGTCTGGCGGGTGAACTGCAAGAAATGGAAGATAATCTTAATCGTCTGGATGATGTGCTGCGTAGCTCGATCGACCCTGCGGTCAAAGAACCTATCAGCGCCCCGCTGTTCCGATGCTCTTCCTGCCGCCAATGTTCGGCTGCAAGGCTATATTGAACTTCGCAACATCACCTTTGGCTACAATCGCTCTGCGCCGCCTTTAATCGAAAATCTTAGTCTGTCGCTCAAGCCCGGTCAACGAGTCGCATTAGTGGGGGGCAGTGGTTCGGGTAAGTCAACAGTTGCCAAGCTGATTTGTGGTTTATATGAAGCCTGGTCAGGAGACATTTTGTTTGATGGTCGATCGAGAACCCAGATTCCGCGATCGATTATCACTCATTCGCTCGCGCTAATCGAGCAAGATATCTCACTGTTTGCCGGAAGTGTGCGGGACAATCTCACGCTATGGGATTCGACTGTTCCGTTTAGCAATTTAGTTCGCGCTTGCAAAGATGCTGCCATTCAGGATGTCGTGTTGTCTCTGCCCGGAGGTTACAGCGCTGATCTCGCAGAAGGAGCCACCAATTTAAGTGGTGGACAGCGACAGCGTTTAGAGATTGCCCGATCCTTGGTGAACAATCCGGCGATTTTAATCATGGATGAAGCGACTAGCGCCCTCGATTCTGAAGCTGAAAGGTTAATTGATCAAAAACTCCGAGAGCGCGGCTGCACTTGTGTAATCGTGGCGCATCGGTTGAGTACGATTCGAGATTGTGACGAGATTATTGTTTTCGATCGCAGCAAAGTAGTGCAACGAGGCACTCATGATGAATTGCAGCAAATTGAAGGCAAATATTTGCAATTGATTCAAAGCGAAGGCGGAGCACTTCAGGAGGAACAACCATGTTAGATCAGATTCGGATCGTCACCTTGCCCGGAGAATACTATCAACTTAAGGGCAATGAGTCGCTGATTTTAGATGACCCGGAGACGATTTGGGTCGTGAAATCAGGTTCGCTGGCACTGTTTGCAATGCCCGTCAAAGAAGGGGTGGCTGAAGGAACTCGCCGCTATTTGTTCACAACCCGATCTCGGCAAGCTCTGTTCTCGATCTCTAGTGATTTTGAGCCGTTGCCCTATCAGCTTTTTGCAGTATCGATCGAAGAAACCGAGTTGCTCAAAGTGTCGATCAAAGATTTTCGTCAGTTTATCGCTGAAGGCAATGGCGAAGCTCTGGCTTTAATCAACGGATGGGTTGAACAATTGGGATTAGCGGTGTCTACGATCGTTCCTCCTTCGCTGCCGTTTCAAGAAGAAGGGGTGCGCTATTTTTCACTTACCAATGGTCAGATCTTCCAGCCCCAGCGAGAGCTTGTCTCGTGGGTACAGCTTCAGCGCGGATATGCCAACTGGATGGGCTTTGAAGAACTGTTGCTCACACCCCAATCGGGACTGTTACCCGTGAGTGCAGATATGTGGTTTCAAGCTGAAGATACGATCGAGCTTGAAACTCTAACAACAGAACAAGTAGAAGATCCCAACACATTGTTGATGGGTATCTTTCAGCTTCAAGCCTATGTGCTGCAAACGATTTATTTTTTAGAACAGCAGGAAACCAGCGACGAATTACAGCGATTTCAACAACGGCAACACCTCAATCATCAAGTGATGGAGGAAACGCTGGGTGAATTAGCCTCGTTGCTGCAAGCCCAACAAGCCATCCCATCTGCCCAGATTGGAGCCAATGATTTTGATCAAGCTTTGCTGATTGCGGCGGGTGCTGTTGGGCGGGTTTTGGGGGTGACCATTTGCTCTCCTGCCAAGTCTGAAGACATGAATCGGGTGCAAGATCCGCTGCAAGCGATCGCGCGGGCTTCTCGGCTGCGAATGCGCTCGATCTCACTACAAGGTCAGTGGTGGAAAAAAGATTGCGGTGCCATGCTCGCCTACACCCTTGAGGACAATCATCCAGTAGCGCTGTTGCCAGTTTCAGATACTCGCTATGAGATCTTCGACCCGATTAAGAGAACCCACATTCCCATCAATGCCAAGAGTGCAGCTACACTCACAAACACCGGATATACGTTCTATCGTCCCCTGCCCGATAAAGTTCTCAAGACGGTCGATCTACTGAAATTTGCCTTGCAAGGGCGCTACAAAGAATTAATGGTGGTTTTGACGGCGGGCGCTGCAACAACGCTACTAGGAATGATTACGCCACAAGCCACTGCAATTTTGGTTGACAGTGCGATTCCAGATGCCGATCGCGGCTTATTAGTGCAAATCGCCTTAGCGCTTCTAGCAACTGCTTTTGGCAGCACACTTTTTCAACTCGCTCAAGGCTTCGCGATTATGCGGGTCGAAACCTTTGCCGATGCCTCAACCCAAGCCGCAGTCTGGGATCGGTTGCTCAACCTCAAACCCTCCTTTTTTCGCCAATACTCGATCGGAGACTTAAACTCACGGGTGAGCGCGGTGACTCAAATCCGTCAAAAACTCAGCAGCACTGTTCTCAGAAGTATTTTCACTGGCTTGTTTGCATTCCTAAACTTAGGGCTGTTGTTTTACTACAACGCTTCATTAGCGTTAATTGCACTCGTTGTAGCGCTGATTAACATTTCCGTGACGCTTTTTTCAGGACTTTCGACGCTCCGCAAGACGCGCCCGTTGTTAGAGTTGCAAGGGCAGCTATTCGGGGTGATGGTGCAGTTGATTAACGGAGTGCCTAAACTTCGAGTGGCTGGGGCTGAATCTCGTGCCTTTGCGTTTTGGGGGAAACAGTATAGTCAACAAATTAAATGGATGTTGAGTACGCAGGGCGTTGAAGACGTGCTTGCGGTAGTTAATAAAATCTTACCTGCATTAACGACCGCAACGATTTTTTGGTTTGCAACGAGCTTAATCCAGCAATCGCCCTCCCAAGATGGAGGATTGTCTACAGGCGTATTTTTAGCGTTTAACGCCGCGTTTGGCACGTTTATTGGTGGAGCTACTAGTTTGAGTGGCACGATCGTCGATGTTCTCCAGGTGGTGCCGCTCTGGGAAAGAGCGCAGCCGATTCTAGAAGCCAAACCCGAAGTAGATTCTGATACCAATTTAAACGGTGTAGGTGGCAGATAATTTTTGGAGCATCGTCCCCGTCTAGGTTGCATCCCTGCATCCTCTTCGATCTGCCTTGTT
>JAYVFW010000583.1:0-7358 GCA_043772715.1 Phormidesmis sp.
GATAGTCTGTGGCTTGACAGCCACGCGGGAACCCCTTCTTCATCCCCATATCTAAAGCTAGGGGCTTTAAGGGTTCCCGAACCCTCCGTTCCGGTAAAAGTTGCGCCTTGCCCTTCACCAGCGCTGTCTGCCTGAATCGTGCCACCGTGAAGCTCGACGAGTTGACGGACGATCGCTAGCCCTAACCCTAATCCGCCAAACCTGCGGGTAGTCGAGTCGGCTTGACGAAAGCGCTCAAACACGTTGGGCAAAAACTCAGCGCTGATGCCTGATCCCGTGTCGATCACTTGAATTTCGACCTGAGAGCCTCGCTGACTCAGATGCACCCCAACTTGCCCCCCTTCAGGCGTAAATTTGACTGCATTTGACAGCAAGTTCCACACAATCTGCTGAAGTCGTCCGGCATCACCTTGGACGTGGAGATCTGCGGCTTTGAAGTGAAGCTGAATTTGAATATTCTTGGCGATCGCGGCTAGATGCACGGTTTCGATCGCCGCTTCAATCACTCTTTTTAAGTTAACCGAAACCTTTTCCAGCAAGAGCTTGCCGCGCAAAATTCGTGAGACATCTAGCAAGTCTTCGATCAACTGGGTTTGAAGTTGAGCATTCCGCTCAATGGTTTGCAGCCCACGACGCAGCGTGTTGGCATCAGGCGACTTGTTGAGCAAAATCTTTGACCATCCCAAAATCGGGTTCAGCGGCGTTCGCAGCTCATGAGACAAAACTGCGAGAAACTCGTCTTTGATGCGGTTTGCGCGTTCGGCTGCTTCGCGGGCAACTTGCGCCTGTTGCAACAACTGCATTCGCTCCGATTCAATCTGTTTTTGTGAATCAATATCTGTGCAGGTGCCAAACCATTTAATCACTTGCCCCTGTTCATTCTTAAGCGGAATGCCCTGCCCCAAAAACCAGCGAAATTCGCCATCAGCCCGCCGAAAACGGTATTCAATTTCGTAGAAATCACCGCTTTTAACCGACGATAACCAGCGATCGCGATCGTCGGGATGAATGATCGTCAGCCAATCTAGATTCAGCAGTTGCTCAAGGCTCAACCCTGTATAATCGCAAAACTGGCGATTCACATATTCGTTCCGCCCCTCAGAGGTCGTAATCCATACAAATTGTGGAATCACTTCTGCCAAGGCTCGATAGCGAGCTTCGCTCTCGCTCAGAGCGGCTTCGGTTTGCTTACGATTGCTAATGTCGGTCGTGAAACCCACAATCCGCACTAAGGTTCCCTGCTGATCTCTAAATATCTGTCCCCGTTCCCAAACATCGACCCAGTGCCCATCAGCATGACGGACTCGATATTCTCCTTCGTAGCGATCGGCGGTTGCCAGCGTTGATTCCAAGCTGGATGACATCCGGGCAACATCATCGGGGTGAAGGCGCTCTATCCACCACTGTTGAGTGGGCGCTGCGTCTTCAACCGATACGCCAACCAGTTGAAATAGCCCTTCCGATCGATAGACTTGCCCCGTTTGCAGATTCCACTCAAAGACAATGCCATCAACTGCGTTAGTTGCTAACCGAAATCGCTCTTCGCTGCTTTGCAGTGCTTCCTCTGCCCGCTTGCGTTCGGTGATATCAATGATCACTCCCCGCAGGCATTGCCCTTGGCTGGCATCAAAACTCGGCTGTCCGCGATCTTGCATCCAGCGGGTCTGTCCGTCTGGGCAGACTAATCGAAACTCGGATCGATATTCTGTCCCGGCGATGATCGCGATCTGAGTTTGGTTAAAAACGCGATCGCGATCATCGGGATGAATCAAATCAAAAAACTCACTTCCTGTTCCCACGGTCGCCCCAGATACAAATCCCATTACGCGGTCTGCGTTCGCCGATCGTCTTACTTCATCAGTGATCACGTTCCATTCGTAGGCAACCATCGCGGCAGCTTCTAACGCATAGAGCAGAACACTGCTTTCGGTCGAAGTGATCGGGTTGGCAGAAATAAACGATCGCGGTGAGGGATCAAAGGACATAGTTAACTATTGAGTAAAACTGATTCGAGTCTAGAAATGCTCATTAACGTGAATTCGATGAAGCTTTTCGCTGCGGTTGCCAATCCGGGCTGCCCCCTAAATCCTCCAATTCTGGGGGACTTCAAGCCCAGAATTGAGGTTCAAAGTCCCCCAATTTTGGGGGATTTAGGGGGCTGAAGCGCTGAATAACGAAGCGAGAAAACTCATCGAACTGACGTTAACTAAATTTCCTGGTAGATGAGTCCCTTACGATTCTATAGCAATCCCATCTTGGTCAGATACTCCAGCCGCATTTGCCTTCCCAGTCCTCATCCCAAGGGTCGCCGCCTGTTTCTAAACCGCAGAGAGAACTCGTTGCCTTGAGAATCAATTCATGGTTCTGACGCGATCTCAACTCTAGCGTTGCAGTGCCTAACATCGTATCTCGACAGACAAACATTAAGCCCTTTGCGGTCGGTGCACGCAGTGGTGTTCCTGGTAAATCGGTTGTGCCTGTGAGGGCGATCGTGTAATCGGAGTTTTTCGCCTCCATCTGCCAATCGCCCCAAGGTTTGATCTGCCAACTGACTTCAGAATTCCAGGGCACAAATTCATAAAATTTACTGCGATAGTGAATGCCAATCATCGCGACTGATTCCATCCACCACAACACGCCCCGTTTGCCGCCCCCTGCTGTTAATGCGAGATCTGGCTCGTTGTCAAAACTGTTGCAGTTTAACCAAAACCACTTTTGCGGAAAGGCTCCGCCCCAATTCTTTTCACTATAGGCAGGGGCGTTATTAAATTCATAGCGCTTTCCGTTCCAATCAATCCAGCCTGTGGCTAACCCATGTGCCATTAAAATCTGCCAACCGGGTTCAAAGATTTGCAGCGAAGACATCCATCCTGCTGTTGACTGTTGTGGCTTGTCAGCATCCGCCCAGCCATACACAGGTGTAATCTCATATTGCCATTCAGCCGAGTTGCCGCTTGGCTCATAGAGTTTTCCTTGATGCCAGGTTGCTGTTGCCTGATAGCCTTCTTGAATTTGGCGATCGAACTCCCCCGGCTCCAGATATTTAGGAGTTTGGTTCAAATTTGTTTTGCCCCAATGACCTAAACCGAGCGCGTTTTGCCATGCCCAAAACTGCTGCACATTCGGGAAAGTGCGACAGAGATATTGATCATCGGCACCGAGAATCTGAGCCGCGCCGCCACTATAGGGTTGATTGCCTGTGGGGTCTTCGATCGAATACATAAACGCAAAGGTCTGACCACAATCGGGCAGCGTAATGCGATAATACCAGCCTTCAAAAAACAGGCGGCTGCTCCCATTCCAGTGATAGCCACTATGAGGGGTTTGTAGGGGATGAAGACTCATAATAAGGGCACTCCTCACAGGGATCAGACGGATTAACTGCACAGCGGATCTGGGCAGAACGGGCATTATAGCGACAGGTTACATCCCCAATCAGGGCACCCACGCCTTCGACATAGCGATAATCGGCAGGCAACGATAACAAACGCTGAATCTGTCTGCGCTCGGCGGCTTGCATCGCATTACGTAAACGAGCTTGTGCCCTCATCTGCATCTTTCTAAAAAATACGAAAGACAGAAGTGGCGGAATTAGCCCGATCGCGCAAATCAAAATGATCTCAAGCATAAGACTATTGTGCTAAATCTTGCCGGAGATGTCAGGGTGAAACCTAGAGAAACCTACTTGGCGTTGCTGAATGTACAAATACGCCCCCTAACCCCCAATTCTGGGGGAACTAGATCTGTTCAAAGTCCCCCAAGATTGGGGGACTTAGGGGGCGAGAGGAGCTAGCTACAGCCTTGACAAACAGATTCAACCTTGATTCAGCAACGCCTAAGAGGCTCCAGGTTTGGGTTTGTGAGTGGACGCAACGTGTAACTCTTTGAGCTGCTTGTCATCGACGTTAGAAGGCGCATTGGTGAGTAGACATCGGGCTTGCTGAGTTTTGGGAAACGCGATCGCATCTCGAATCGATTCCTCACCCGCCAGCAGCATTACCCAGCGATCGAGTCCATAAGCGATGCCACCGTGCGGAGGTGTGCCATACTCAAACGCTTCTAACAAAAAGCCGAATTTGTTGTGAGCTTCTTCGACCGACAGCCCGATCGTTTCAAAGACTTTTGCTTGCAGATCGGACTGGTAGATTCGCACACTGCCGCCGCCAACTTCAAAGCCGTTAAACACTAAGTCATAGGCTTGAGCATGAGCCGTTTTGAGATCGTGTGCCTCTTCGGGCTTGGGCGCAGTGAACGGATGGTGCAACGCTTCGAGTCGCTTCTCGTCGGCGTTCCACTCAAACATTGGGAAGTCGGTCACCCACAGCAAATTAATTTTGTCAGGGTCGATCAGTCCGAGTTCGCGGGCTAGGGCTTGACGGAGCCGATCGAGGGTTTTATTCACCGTGATCGTGTCTCCTGCTCCAAATAAGAGCAGGTGTCCGGGTTTGGCTCCGGTGCGGCTGAGAAGCTCTTGTTTTTGCTCGTCGGTCAGGTTGTCTTTGATGGCTCCGATCGTGTCGATCTCGCCATCTTCACGGACTCGAATATAAGCTAATCCTCGCGCTCCGGCTTCTGCGGCTTCTTTAAACAAGTCTCCACCCGGCTTAATTCGCACGTTAGAAACGGCATCATTTCCACCCGGAATCGGCAGAATTTTGACAATGCCACCCTTCGCAACTGAATCAGCGAAGACTTTAAAGCCAGAATTTTTGAGAATATCCGACACATCGACCAACTCTAATCCGTAGCGTGTATCGGGTTTGTCAGAGCCGTAACGATCCATCGCGTCTGCATAAGTCAACTGCGGCAGCGGAGTCGGGATCTCAACACCTTTAACGGTTTTGAAAATGTGGCTGACTAAACCCTCGTTTAGTTGAATGATTTCTTCTTGTGACATGAAACTCATTTCCATGTCGAGTTGCGTGAATTCGGGTTGACGATCGGCTCTCAAATCTTCATCGCGAAAACAGCGAGCGATTTGATAATAGCGATCGAAGCCCGACACCATGAGAATCTGCTTAAACAACTGCGGTGACTGGGGCAGCGCAAACCATTCACCCGGATTCACCCGCGACGGAACGAGATAATCTCTGGCACCTTCGGGAGTCGATCGCGTCAAAATTGGCGTTTCGACTTCGATAAACCCTTCGGCATCTTCGAGATAGCGACGAATCGATTTAATCACCTGATGACGCAGTTGTAAGTTGCGGCTCATCCGCTCTCGGCGCAAATCCAAATAGCGATATTTCAGCCGTAAATCTTCTCGCACCGTTTCGTTATCAGACATCGAGACTTGAAACGGCAACTGTTTGCGAACGGCGTTGAGAATTTCAATCTCGTCTGCATAAATTTCGATTTCGCCTGTCGCAATTTTAGGGTTTAACGACTCATCAGGACGCTTTGTGACCCGTCCCACAATTTTGATCACATATTCGTTTCGCAGATCCCCAGCTGATTGATAAGAACCCGGAGTCCGTTCGGGGTCGCTGACAATTTGAACGGTGCCACTACGATCGCGCAAATCGACAAAAACCACATATCCGTGATCGCGGCGACGATCAACCCATCCATATAGGGTCACTGTCTCTCCAATGTGGCTGGCTCGGAGTTGACCGCAATAGTAGCTACGCATGGCAAACGATTAAGGATGAGGGATCTTATGAGTTTCAGTCTAACGATCGTCAGCAACTCAGTGCTTTAGAATCACAGGTTTTTCTGACAAATCGTAAAAACTTTCCCATTATGCCAGGAATTGAGCGGTTTTCGATTCAGATAGGTTTACGGGCACGGCAGTACCATGCCCTTACACAGATTCCTGCTTTATTTAATTCGTGATCGCCAAGGTTAGACTGGCAGTCGTTGCTACAAAAACGATGGATGCTGGTAGAAGCGCTCGTGACGGTCGGGTTAGGCATCTTATGCTTTCGAGGAGGAAATAGGGTTGGGCGATTATTGCTGCGGCGCGGGGCAACGGCAAACGATTTGTTTAAAGGTCAAAACACGATCGCGCTGCTGTTTATCGGCATCTATGTCACCTTTCTAATTCTGGCGCTCAACATTCCTCAGATGCAGATCTTTCCGCTGACTTGGCGCGTCTATGGGATGCAAACCACTTGGACAACTATGCGGGTGATGCTGATCGGGTTTTGCGGGGTGGCGTTGACGATCGTCGCGAAAACTGCTCGTAAACAAATTCTGACGGTGTTGCTGCTGGGCGCGATCGGGGTCGGCGGATTCACCACCACTGAAGCTTATTTTTTGACTCCGATTCACCGTGATCTCTTCAACAACTTGCAGCCCAACGGAGTCTTCAAGCAAACTTCGATGAGTAGCTGTGCGCCGTCTGCTTTAGCAACCGTTTTGCAGCGTTGGGAAATCAAAGAAGCCACCGAAACCAGTATCGCAAAGCTTGCTGGCACAAGTCGCATGGGCACGACGATGCCGCAACTGATTGTGGCAGCCCGCGGATTTGATCTCAACGGCGTTGAACTCGCGCCCACCTGGGAGCAGATGCGTCAAATCAATCGTCCGGGTATGTTGGGGGTTTGGCTGATTGACGGCAATCGCAAACTTTCTCATGCGGTGGCACTGTTGGCGATGAACGCAGATAAAACGGCGATCGGCGATCCTTCAAGTGGCAGAATACATATACTGGATCGGGCTGAATTTGCCCAAATTTGGCGAGAGCAATACGTTCCGATTTTTCGACCTAATGAAATTCTTTTGCTTACGACTAATCAGGCATCTGATTATCTCAAGCGATCGGGCTATTTGAATTCAAATTCTCAAGACTTCAAATCAGCCTTGCAAGAGTTTCAGCGATCGTCCGGGGTCAAAAGCACAGGCAACCTGGACACCCAAACCAGCTTATTGCTGATGGGATCTTTTTTAGAGAAAGTGCCCACGCTCAAAGATTTCTCGCTCGATTAAAGATCGGGTTCGATGCCGAGCGATCGTAACTGAGCGATTAACCGTGTCGATCGTTGTCGTTCTTGCTCGACGAGATCCGATTGCCGCTCCAGAGGTGTGGGAATCCAGTTGCCCAATGCGTCGAACCAGCGCAACCAGTGCCGCTCGATGCCCTGATAAGTGCCTTCCCACAATCCCAGCCCTAGCCGCAGTTCTTCAAACCAAAATCGGGGCGGAGTAGCCTCAATCTTGCTATAACTGCCTCCTTCGAGACGAAACCCCTGTAGCTCATCAGTGTAGCGGTTAAACACAATGTAGTAGGGGATGCGGAGAACCCGTTCGTAAACTTCCCATTTAGTCGGAGGTTGGTCAACGTCTCGCAGGGTTTGCCCTAAATCTTCTCGTTCGGTGCCCGGTGAGAGTAGCTCGACCACCACCATCGGATCGAC
>JAYVFW010000584.1:0-7357 GCA_043772715.1 Phormidesmis sp.
GTGACAATCGGCAACTTGCATTGATGAGCGATCAGTTTTGCCGCATCGAGCGCTTTGCCGCCGCCACTGCCAATAATCAGATCTGCCTGATGTTCGGCAACTGCGCCCTTCAGAGATAGCAATGCTGACTCGCTGCAATCAGCACCATAAGAGGCTTGAGCGATCGTGCAATCTTCACCAGTCAAAGCAGACTCAAGACAAGGCTGAATGATTTGTAATGTGTGATCACCGCCAATCAGCAGAGGTCGGGAACCTAGTTGCGCGATCGCAGCACCGACTTGTTGAAGGGCACCGTTGCCTCGAATGATTTGAGCGGGTGCGATCGTCAGGAAAATCAAAGAATCAGTTCGAGTAGGCATTTCGGCAAATCAATCAAAAACTGAGTGAAGTCTCAATTTTAGAACTTAAATGCCGTCTACTGCTGCGAGAGACGCTAGACAGGAAGACAACACAAGGGAGTCTACTTGCCCCACGTTGCAAACAAGCCACCTGCTGCTATGAGCATGACAGCGGTTGCCAACCAACCCATAAGCTTTAAGCGCCGAGAAATGATGAATTGCCCCATCACCGCAGAATTAGTCGCCATTAGCATGATCACCACCATCATAGGACCTGCCAAAACACCATTCACGACTGCTGCCCAAAACAGTGCTTTGATAGGGTCGAGCGGGGTAAAGTCTAAACTCAGACCGATCAGTGTTGTCGCTACCAGAACGCCATAAAAGCGTTTTGCTTGCAGTGGTTTACGTTCTAAACTAGCATTCCAACCAAAGACCCCGCTGACTGCATATGCCACCGAACCCGCCAGCACGGGCACTGCTAGCAACCCCGTTCCGACAATTCCTACGGTGAACAGCGCATAGGCAAAGTTCCCAGCGATCGGACGTAAAGCCTCTGCCGCTTGGGCTGAACTTTGAATATCCGTTACGCCATGAGCGTGAAGGGTGACTGCTGTTGTCAAGATAATGAAGAACGCAATCAAGTTTGAGAATCCCATTCCTATGTATGTGTCAGCTTTGATGCGCTGAAGTTGCTCAGGTGCCTGTAGAGGAGACTCTTTTAAGGCATTTTCTGTAGAAGAGCTTTCGATTTCTTCCACTTCCTCAGAAGCTTGCCAGAAAAATAAGTAGGGGCTAATCGTGGTTCCCAGCACCGCAATCAGCCCCGCAAAATATTCAGGTTTAAGCTCGATCGCCGGGACAAAGGTTGAATAAAGAGCCTCACCCCAAGGAACCTGAACGACAAACACCGTAGCGACGTAGGCAAATAGAACCAGAGTTAACCACTTGAGAAAGTTAACATATTTTGAATAAGGGATGAACACCTGTAGCAGTAAAGAAGCAAAAGCAAAAAGCGCGCTATATAGAGCAGCAGACCCTCCAATCAGCAGCTTCATTGCGGCACCCATTGCGCTAATATCAGCACCGAGATTAATCACATTAGCAATGATCAATAGCCCCGCAATCATATAGGTCAGCCACCGAGGATAATAGCACCGCATATTTCCAGCAATGCCACGTCCTGTAACCCGACTAATGCGAGCGCTGATTTCTTGGATTGCACTCATCAGAGGATACGAAAATAGCATCGTCCAGAGCATCGCATAACCAAACTGGGCACCCACTTGAGAATAAGTGCCAATGCCACTAGGGTCATCATCTGAGGCCCCCGTAATCAACCCTGGGCCGAGCGTTTGAAGAAGACTTTTCAGAGGATTTTTAGCTTTTGTATGTTTTTGAGTAGGCGGCATCACAATTATTGTTCGGTAGGGGCTTCATGAAGGTAACTTACACTGATCCGCAATCAGTTTTGCCGCGTCAAGCGCTTTGCCGCCCCCACTGCCAATGATCAAATCTGCTCGATGTTCTACAACCGCTCGCTTCAGGGATAGCAATGCCGCCTCGCTGCAATCGGCTCCATAAGAAGCTTGAGCGATCGTGCAATTTTGCGCGGTTAAAGCAGACTCAAGCCGAGGCTGAATGATTTGTAATGTGTGATCGCCACCGATCAGCAGAGGACGGGAACCTAGCTGCGCGATCGCAGCACCGACCTGTTGAAGGGCACCGTTGCCTCGAATGATTTGAGCGGGTGCGATCGTCAGGAAAATCAAAGAATCAGTTCGAGTAGACATTTTGGCGAATCAATCAAAAACTGAGTAGAGTCTCAATCTCAGATCATAGAGAAAACTGTCTAGCGATCGATTCAGCCAGCGCTTTCGGGGTTCTGCTCTGACTTAGGGCGATTTGGCTGCGCCAATGTTCGGACTTCTCTAAATCAGGGCGTTTCGTGAACTACCCCACCGTATAGACAGATGGGGAATTTCGCTCAAAACGTTAAACTTATGTAATCTGAAAGCAACTGAAGTGGTGGGCAAAATAATATGAATTATCCTGGCAGAATCATCGGGGGCACCTTGGTGGCGATCGCAGTCGCCTGGATCTTAAATATTGCTGGAGTGTTTCCCTTTAACAAAAGTGGCACGAATCAGATTGACCAAACAGCTATCCCCGACCCGAACACTCAGGGCACTGGGGGAAGCCAATCGATCACTGCCAATAACCCAGCCAACCGTCCAGGCACCCAAAATTACGCGCCGGGCAGTAATCCAAGCAATGGTGGCACCACTTCAACCAATACGACCACTCCATCAACAAATGACACCGCTAACTCTAACGCACAGCGCACTATCCGAGTTCGACCGCCTGCGGTGAGAGCAGGATGGTAACGGTCTATCGTAGAAAATAAAGATTGTAAATTTTTGTAAAAAGATGGTATGTTGTAACAGTCTACACAAAAAACTAGGTGAATTCATGGCTGATATAGTTGATGTTGCTGTTAACGCTGGTTCTTTCACTACCTTAGTTGCTGCGGTTAAAGCCGCTGGGCTAGTCGAGACGCTTAAGGGCGCAGGTCCTTTCACCGTCTTCGCACCCACCGATGAAGCATTTGCTAAACTCCCAGCGGGCACCGTTGAAGGGTTGCTCAAGGATCTTCCTAAACTGAAGAAAATCCTGACCTATCACGTTGTCTCAGGCAAAGTTATGGCGGCTGATGTCGTTAAGCTGAAATCAGCAAAAACAGTTGAAGGCTCAGACGTAAAAATTGATGCTTCCAACGGTGTCAAGGTGAATGATTCCACAGTCGTGACCCCTGATGTTGCTGCTGACAATGGCGTAATCCACATCATTGACACAGTGCTGCTTCCTGCGTAACCAACGCTTGGATGGCACTACCATTAAATAAGTGACTAAGAGGCAGTAGCGGTTAAAAGTTACTGCCTCTCACTGTTTAAAGGTATTTTTGTCGATCCTACAGTTTTAGTAAACCGATGAAGCCTACAGGTGAGATTTTGGTGATTGGGAGCGGTGTGATTAGTCTAGCGATCGCCCTAGAGCTAAAACGACAGGGTGCTTCGGTGACGATCGTCTGTCGCGATTTCACCGAAGCTGCCACTCATGCTGCCGCCGGAATGCTTGCGCCTCAAGCCGAACGCATTTCTTCCAGCCCCATGCTAGATCTGTGTCTCCGCAGCCGTGCTCTCTATGCCGACTGGGTTCAGAAGTTAGAAGAACTCACCGGACTCGAAACGGGCTATTGGGCTTGTGGAATTTTGGCACCCGCTTATCAAGAGAATCTAGACTTCAAGGCTCACAATTCAGAATCGGTTTGGCTCGATCGCACCACTATTCACCAAAGTCAACCTGGGTTAGGGTCTGATGTTATGGGCGGCTGGTGGTTTCCTGAAGACGCGCAGGTAGACAATCGCTTGCTAGCCAAAGCGCTATGGGTCGCTGTTCAAGAATTGGGGGTCGAAATTCAAGCTGGGGTGACGGTCGAGAAAATTGTGCAGAACGACGATCGAGTGACTCATCTCCAAACCTCTGCCGGAAACTGGCAAGCCGACCATTACATTCTGGCAACCGGAGCCTGGTCACAGACGCTTTTGCCGATTCCCATTACGCCCAGAAAAGGACAAATGCTATCGGTGCAGATGTTACCCGAATCGATGCCATTGCAAACGGTGCTGTATGGGTCAGACAGCTACATTGTGCCTCGACAAGACGGACGGATTATCATCGGCGCAACCAGCGAGGATGTTGAATTCACTCCCGGAAATACGCCGCTTGGAGTTCAGCAACTTTTATCGGCTGCGATTCAGCTTTATCCCACTTTGCAGAACTATCCGATTCAAGAGTTTTGGTGGGGGTTTCGACCTGCCACACCCGATGAACTGCCGATTTTAGGAGCGAGTCCCTATCGCAATCTGACCTTGGCAACGGGACACTACCGCAACGGCATTCTATTAGCGCCGATTACAGGAGTGACGATCGCAAATCTCGTTCTGCATCAAAAATCTGACCCATTACTAGACGCTTTCCACTGGTCACGATTTGAACCCTATTTCACCTAATCTACGCCGTACTATTCGATAGATTAAGTGATCAAAATCCCTGCAACTTTATCTCTAATCAGGGTCAGGCGTGCTAAAAATTCATCTCCGCCATCTTCAAAACTTAGCTTCCACAAGTAGATCTGATAATCCCCTTGTTTGAAATCACCAAAATAAGTCATTGAATATCCCTCTTCCATGCGGGAAGCGAGTTGCTCACTAACCCCTTCAAACATTTGTTTGGTAATGCCCGCTTTGTAGCTCGAATCACCCACCGTTGTAAAAAGCTCGTAATTTCCCGATGCAATGGCATCTAAGATGGTCTGCAAACGATCGATAACGTTTTGAGGAGGGGTTGTGAGATTCATAATGATGTTCTCATTTAGAGTTCTATCAAAATGTGCAGAGAATGACGCTGTTAATAGCTTACATGGCAGTCTAGCTTGCTGAAACTTCCACTCCTGGATCTTGTATCGCGCCAAACCATCCAAGTCTTGCCAAGTCAGATTACGGAGTTGCAGTCGGTCAGTCTCGATTTCAGCCATAATTGAAACTCTCACTCGCGCTTCAACCTAAAAGCAAAAGGCAGGAAACCAGCTAATGGTCGCTACCCCTACGATCGTTTATCCCGATTCTGACGGGTTGCCAATGTCCGATAACACCCGACAGTTTGAGTATATTGTCTATGTCAAAAAAGGTGTGGATTGGTTGTTTAGCGATGATCCACAGGTTTTTGTTGGGGGAGATTTGTTGTGGTATCCCGTTGAAGGCAACAACAAGCTGCGCCAAGCGCCCGATGTGATGGTGGCGTTTGGGCGACCCAAAGATGAGCGAGGCAGCTACCAGCAGTGGAAAGAAGAAAATGTTCCTCCGCAAGTCGTCTTCGAGATTATCTCTCCGGGTAATACGATTCCTGAAATGACTCGGAAGTTTCAGTTCTACGAGCGTTATGGCGTGGAAGAATACTACATCTACGATCCCGATCGTTTGAGTCTAGGAGGATTTCTCAGACAGAACGATAGATTGGAAGAGATCGAAGTGATGGAAGGATGGGTGAGTCCTCGCTTAAAGGTGCGCTTTACCCTTAATCAAGACGGTGGTTTAGAACTTTACCGACCCGATGGGCGACTCTTTGAGCGTTACGAAGAAATCGCTGCACGAGCCGAACGAGCCGAACAAAGAGCAGACCAGGCAGAAGCTGAAGTCGATCGCTTAAAAGCGCAACTCAGAGCAATGGGGCACAACCCAGACGATTTGATTGGAACCGAAGGAAGAGAATGATATGCAGACACTCGATAAACCCGTAGAACGTCCGATAGAAGATAGTTTAGTGATTGCCGGAAAGACGTTTCGATCGCGCCTCATGACCGGAACTGGAAAATATCGCACCTTTGAAGAGATGCGCCACAGCATCGAGGCAAGCGGCAGCGAAATCGTCACGGTAGCGGTTCGTCGTGTGCAGACCCACGCACCAGGGCACGAAGGACTTTCCGAAGCTCTAGATTGGACAAAGATCTGGATGCTGCCCAACACCGCAGGCTGTCAAACGGCTGAAGAAGCGGTGCGGGTGGCTCGTCTGGGTCGAGAAATGGCAAAACTCCTCGGTCAAGAAGACAACAATTTTGTCAAGCTGGAAGTGATTCCCGATGCAAAGTATTTGCTGCCCGACCCGATCGGCACCCTCCAAGCCGCCGAACAATTAGTCAAAGAAGGCTTTGCCGTGTTGCCTTATATTAATGCCGATCCCATGTTAGCCAAGCGATTAGAAGAGGTCGGCTGTGTGACGGTGATGCCATTGGGTTCTCCGATCGGGTCAGGTCAAGGCATTAAAAACGCCGCCAATATTCAGATCATTATTGAGAATGCAAAGATTCCGGTGGTTGTCGATGCTGGCATTGGTGCCCCCAGCGAAGCGGCTCAAGCGATGGAAATGGGAGCCGATGCGCTGTTGGTGAATACGGCGATCGCGTTGGCAACTAATCCAATAGCGATGGCAAAAGCGATGAATCTCGCAACTGAGGCAGGTCGTCTCGCTTACCAAGCTGGGCGGATTCCGATCAAAGCTTATGCCAGTGCGAGTTCACCTTTAACCGGCACGATCAGGGCTTGAATGTCTGGGCTTTGTTCTACGGCTGCTGCTGGTCAAATAGCTTTTCAAACATCTGAGTTTGGCGATCGACAATAGTGACTAGGCGCGTAATGTTGTCTGTTTGCTGCTGACTAATGATCGCTTGCTGCTGAGTAGTTAGCCTAATTTCTGTCAGTCCCTCAGTTAGTTGCCCCACTTGTTCAGTCAGCATCTCAATGTTTTCAGCCATGCGATCGAGTCTGGGATAAATGCCATCAGTTTCATTGGATGGGGTCATGACGAGTTGCTTTGTAGTTTTGAGATCTTCGATTGTAATTTCAATCTGGTAGACATTTATTAATAGCTTGGCAACTAACTGAATTTTCGTTTATCTGGGTTTAGAAAAACACAAATGCTAAAATTTCTTACCTTAGAGTGAGAATAATTACTCAAAGTTTGCTAAACTTAATAAAACCACACAGGAGACATTATTATGCGCTATACCGTTGAAGAAGGCGGCCGCTTAAACAACTATGCGATCGAACCCAAAATCTATGAAGCGACCCCTCCAACTGCGTCACAAAAACGTAACTATATGATCATGGGTACGGTTGGCGCTCTGCTAGTGGGTGGATTATTTTTTGTGGCGGTTTCTGTTTCATAAGATTTTTGCTTTGATATCAATTTTTCAATAGCACCTCAGATCTAATTGGTTTTGAGATAGCCAGGTTACTTGCGTTAGTGAGCACCTGGCTTTTGTGTGTTTAAAGTTTTGAGAAATAGTGAGTTGGTCAAGTCTGTGAAGGTGTGATCGTGTTCATCCAGTTTTGAGCAAAACGCTTAACATAGTCAGTAGCGGTGCGATTAGTCACTTCTGAAACTGTCCATTCCATCCTGAC
>JAYVFW010000585.1:0-7354 GCA_043772715.1 Phormidesmis sp.
CAGCTTGCTCTGAAGTGGGTGATTTTCATGACTTCTAACTCGCTTGTGTCTGTGATCATTCCTGCCTACAATGCTGAAGCGTTTATTGATCTCACCTTAGACTCAATCTTAGGGCAAACTTATCAAGATTTTGAAATCGTCGTGGTTGACGATGGATCGTGCGATCGTACTTCCGAAATTGTAGAGTCGTTTGCCCAACGTGATCCTCGGATTCACCTGCTTAGACAGAGAAACGCGGGCGTTGCGGCTGCCAGAAATTTAGCGATTCAAGCATCGAAAGGAGCTTATGTGTCTCCGATCGACGCAGACGATATTTGGTATCCTCAAAAACTAGAGAAGCAAGTTCGCTGCCTTGAAGACGCGGATGAATCTGTTGGTTTGGTCTATGCATGGTCAGTCTATCTCAATGAAGCGGGTGAAGTAATTGGTCGATATGTTGCCGATCAAAGCTATACCTTTGCTGAAGGTGAGGTGTTTAATACTCTGCTTTATTTCAATTTCTTAGATAACGCAAGTACTGCGTTGTTTCGTCGTAGTTGTATCGATCATGTGGGAGGGTATAATTGCAATTTAAGAGCCCAAAATGCCCAAGGGTGCGAGGACTGGGACATTTATCTTCGCATTGCAGAACAGTATTCATTTCGAGTCGTTCCAGAGTATCTGATTGGTTATCGCCAGTATCTTGGCAGCATGGCAACAAACTGCCCAGTCATGGCAAGGTCCTATGAGTTGATGATGATAGAGGTGCAACAACGAAACCCTAACATTTCCGATCGTATTCGCCGATGGTCAAGCAGCACATTCTATAACTACTTAATCGGTAAGAGCTATGTGTGTGGCGATTATCAAAATATGTTCATCTGGCTCTATCGTTGTCTAAGCGTCGATCATGTGGTACTGCTGCGTCCTGGACTTTATAAAGTAGTTTTTCTAGCGAGTTTGAGTCTTGTGACACAACCGCTAACGTCGCTAGTTTGGAAAGATCATCGAGCTTGGGTCAAATTTACGCAACGCTTTAAGCGCCTTCAAAAATCAGTGACGATCGATCAAATCAATCACTTGGCTCATCAACGGCAATCTGTTACTTGGCGACCCTATGACTTGGTTCTGCTATGGCGATGGAGGCAGATTGTGCAGATGACGCAGAAACCTAGCGAACCACCCTCAATATCATCTATTGCAGAATGACCCGTTGCCATTAATTTTTCAGCTCGCTTTCCAGAGAAAATGATGAAGTTGTTGACCGATCGCTTCCAAGGAAAAACATTGTTCTGCACGATGTCGGGCTTGCTGACCCAACCGATGGCGTAACGTCTGATCATCTAACACTTGCCCAATCGTTTTTGCTAACGCAGGTGCATCATTACAGGGCACCATCAATCCGCCCGTTTCTTCACGCCCTAAAATGTCCGGGATACCCGGAGCACGAGTCGCAACAATGGGTAAACTGCAAGCCATCGCTTCGATCGGGGCAACCGGAAACCCCTCATGTCGAGAAGCTAGGGTGTATAAGTCAGCCGCAGAGAGGTACTGCTGCATTAAGTCACGATCGCGTACGTATTCATCGATCCAGAGAATGCCGCGCAGCAGTTGGGCAGCAATCAGTTGACGGAGTTGCTCTGCATCGCTGCCCGTGCCGATTAAGAGGAGGCGAAGATCGCGATTGGGTCGCTCGCGACAAATTTGCTCCCAAGCTGCCATCAAAATATCGATTCCTTTGCGATGGACATCAATGCGTCCGTGACAGACAACGACTTGGGCATCAAGCGGAATTCCGAGAGTGGAGCGCGCCAAATCTCGATCGTGTGTTCGCCAATTCATCACGTCGATTGGGTTGAAGATTTGCGCCACTTTAGCCGACGGAACCTGATAGTGAGACTGAACTCGCTGAATTTCTGTTTGGGTGGCGATGATTAGCCCTGCACAGCGCTGAATGGTTGAGGGACGAAAGAATCGTTCTAGCCGACTAAGCTGAAAATCCCCCCCCTGAAATGTGGCAAACACAGGCAACCGCATCCGTTGCCCTAGAAGTACACAAGCATCAAATCGAGCATACTCATACTCTTGACACAGGATGACTCGACAATTCTCGCGCTTTAACTCACGGGCAAGAGACAAAAGCGGAGTTGCCAAGTAAGGAGCGATATCTTTGAGTAGCTGGAACACGGGACGACGAACGCGATCGATCTGTCCAAACGTGTCTTCTAATGTCCAGCCGTAGGGATTTTGCATCAACCGACGTGGCACCGCATGAATCGTAGGAGCCGGAAGAATGCAGATTGTGGCACCTGTTGGTTTGTGAACATGACGCTCTAGTGTAGTCACGCGATTGGAGATACAAAACAAGACTGATCGCACTCCCACCCGTTTGAGCGCCTCAACATAGCCAAACATCCAACCTCCAGTCATCTCGTTGCAAAATGCCTCAAAAGAGACATCAATGCTGTCGAGAAAGTCCTCAATAAGATCGCCCCAGGGTAAGATCGCAATGGATGGAAGTAACGTTTTTGACATATTACAAACTCCTCTATAGGCAAAACAACCACAAAGCAAAGTTTTAATTTGCTTCCAAAGAAGCTTGCTTTGCGACTTCTCGCAGTCCATCTTTTCTCTGTTTTTGCCACGCTGATGCGGTTTCTGTGCCTTTCGAGTCAGGGCGATGGAGCGCGTAGCTGAGCCAGGTTAAAGGACTGAGCATTATGCAAAGCGATCTCCGCACCCGATGAGGTAGATTTGAAAAAGCAACATCATGCCCCACAACTGTGATCGGGTTGATAAACGTCGCATAGCTTTGGTAAGGCACTTCGATTAGCTGCTCCAGTTCCGCTAGGGTATATCCCCGTCTGACGTGTCCCCACTCTGCCATTACGTCGGCTTCAGGCGGACAGACTGGCTTCATCAGGGCATAATAGGGGAACCGCCAGTTCTCGTTGGGAGTGCTGACTAGAAGAAACCCGTTGGGTCGCAAAACTCGAAATACTTCGGCGATCGCCATATTATGAGCTGGAATATGCTCTAGCACATCGAACATTGTTACAGCATCAAAGGTTTGATCCTCAAACGGCAGGGCGGTAGCATCTCCACAAACAAAGCGAACTTGCGCTTGCTGATTGCAAGGAGCGGTAGCATATTGGGGATTGAGATCTAAATTAGTGATGTGCGATCGTGGGTACAGTAACGCGGTCAATCCGCCTTGTCCGCCGCCAACCTCCAGAATATTTTCAAAGGGCAAGTCGGGTGCAACGCGATAAATTGCCCGCATCTTTTCACGGTAGAAGAATCCCTGAGTTAAAGGGTAGGAAAACGGATTCTGAGATAGAAATTCTGGCAAAGACTGTTTGTACATGACTCATTTTGCTATTGGTTTCATTTATTTTTAATGGGTAGAAGATCCTCAATCAAGGGGTTACTTTGTGTGATGTCTCTAGCGATCACAACTCTATGATTTGAGTTCTCTAATTTATGTTGATGGTTCTGCAAATAGAATCTAACGCCAGCGAAGCACCCTATGACCTCTGCCGTGAGAATTTCGGTAGGAGGCTGATTACATTTTAGAATTCGTGATAGCGTTCTTCTCAGGTAATATCTGGGTAGCGCTATCCCCAAACGGCGGATGTTTCCCCAGTGTTGATATCGCTCGAACTGAATCAAAAGAGCAGCAACATGTCCTCGCATATACTGATACATCTGATGTTTGAGGCTTGCCAGATCAGTTCGGTGAGTGTGAAAAACTGCCGCTTTTGGCTCATATCGACAACAGCCTCCTTCAGCTAAGATGCGATACCACAGTTCTGAGTCCTCGCTGCATCCAGAGCGACCTGCACCTAAGCGTTCATCAAACTCACCAACTTGATCAAAAACGCTGCGACGAAATGCCATATTTGCGCCCGCGCCCACCTTCCAAACGGGAACGCCTCGCGGTTTCATAGTTTCAAAAAACGGCGAATCAAACACTTTAGTGCGATAGCCTTGACCGAAGCCTCCGAAGCCTTTTTCAAAGATGAATTGTGATTCGGTTTCAAGTTGGGTAGGCAAAACCAATCCTGTCACTGCCATAACGTGAGCCTCGCAGAACGCCTGCTGAAGTTGCGCTGTCCAGTATGGATGAACTGTGACATCATCATCGGTAAAAGCAAGAATGCTGCCGTTGCTTTCGCGAATACCGCAATTGCGAGCGGCACTCAATCCTGCTTGTGGCTCTTTCACATAGCGAATATTCGGCATTTGAGAAACGATCTGATAAGCTGCGTCTGAACGGGGCGCATTGTCTACAACTAGAATCTCTAGCGGCGGCGGATTGAGAGATTGTAGCGATCGCAGACACGCTTTTAGCGCATCGGGGCGATCGCGGGTGCAAACAATCACCGAAACGAAGGATTCTGCCGGAAGTATTTCGGTCTGGGATCGCAGTAACGTTAGCGGTTTCTCTAGCGCTAACACCTCAGCAAAGTCAGGTGATGGTGGGGATGAGTGAGTCGAGACAATGGGTAGCTCTCCCTGAAAGCCCGTTTTGAGCAGATGACATCCGACAGCAGGCGTGATTGTTTGCAGGATCAAGTTGGTCAGTTGAGAGGCTGACATCGGCAATTGAGCCATTTGAAGCTCTAGATGACCGAGCGGAATGTTTGCCCAAAACACCACGAGATAAAGCCCCTGATAGTCAGAATTAACGGATAAGTCAGGAACCTCTTCACTCAGTTCTAGATGCAAAACTTGCCAAGGCTTAAACGGGTTCACGAGTATTGCCTCCTGATTTGCTCAATTCTCTGCTGCGATCGTGAATATTCCCCTAGCAAGCCAACTATACCGCCCCATAATTCTGCCAAAATCATCTCTGATGGTAGAAGATGGCGACCCATCAGGCTCTTAATCAGTTGCTTTCCCTGATCTTTAAACCACCACTGCACGAGACGACGAAACTGACTCCGTTGAGCGGGATCAGTCTGATAAGACTTCGTAACAAATGCCATGAAACCCAACCCCCACGTCCAATATTGACGACGCAGCTTTTCGTATTCTTGGCGATGTTGATGGTAGACGAGATACTGCGGCTCATAGACAAGCACATTGCCCGATCGAATGATCCGATAAAACATATCTAAATCACCGCCACCCGGCAGCGGCGCGCCCGTATCTAAGGCATCGTCAAATCCGCCGAGCTTCAGTAGAACCTCACGCCGAAACGTCATATTGCACCCTGCTCCAAAGATGCCCGCTCCGCAAGGATAGAGAGGATTACTCGGCAAGGCTTGACCATAGCAAATTTTCTCGAATCCGCGACCAAAGCCGCCTCGCCGTTCAAATAAAATCTGTGCGTCGGTTTCTAGTTCGTAGGGAAGAACCAGCCCTGTACACGCTGCCGCATCAGAATTTTCTGCCCAAGCAGTCATGAGTCCTTTGAGCCACTGACGATCGACAACAACATCATCATCTAAAAATGCCAGAAGTTCTGTGTTGGCTTCTTTGAGCGCGCGATTTCGAGCAAAATTTAGTCCGGGTTTTGGCTCCTGCACATATCGCACTGTGGGGAGGGCAGCCACGATCGTCTGAGTACGATCGTCAGATGACGCATTATCAATCACCACAATTTCAAAGGAAGCATCTGGAGACTGCAAATTCAGCAAAGAAGTGAGACAGCGCGCCACATTCTCGGGACGATCTTTGGTGCAAATCGCAACTGTTAAAGGCGGAAACTGAGCGATCGTTGAAGCAGCCCATTCGTCTCGAATTGCTTCTTGCAGCAGTTTAGCGCTCAGTTTTTCTGCAATCCATTGAGCGATCGTATCTGGCTCGATCTGACGGCTCGTTAGAGGCTGCATTAAAAACCCGACCGGGCGATCGTGCCGACGCACAATCAGCGCAATGCCCGTGTCCCCTTCAGACAGCGTTAAGGTCGGTAACGGACGAGTGACTTCAATCTCGTGAATAGCATAAGGCATAAGATCTAGACCTGAGTATTGCGATATTGCAGTTGATAGAGTTTGCTGAATAAGCCATCAATGTCAAGAAGCTGCTGAAGGTTGCCCTGTTCGGCGACTCGCCCCTCATTGAGTACAATGATTTGATCTGCCTGCTCGATCGTTGAAAGTCGATGAGCAATCACGATCACAGTGCGATTTTGACTCAGGGTTTTAAGGGCTTCTTGAATTAAATCCTCAGCGATGCTGTCGAGTGCGTTAGTCGCTTCATCGAGAATCAGAATCTCTGGGTTGCGAATGATTGCCCGTGCTAAGGCAATGCGCTGCCGTTGCCCTCCCGACAGCCTCACTCCTCGATCGCCCACATTCGTTTCATATCCGTAGGGCAATTGCACAATAAATTCATGAGCATTCGCGAGTTGGGCGGCGACAACAATCTCGTCATCTGTAGCTTCTAGCCGACCGTAGGCAATGTTTTCCCGAATCGTTGTGCTAAACATATAAATGTCTTGACTGACGATCGCAATTCGATTTCGCCACGAATTTAGATCGAGATGACTAAGCGGGCAACCATCGACAGTGATCTCTCCAGCATCTGGGTCAGAAAATCGGCACAGCAAACTGACCAGCGTAGACTTACCTGCCCCAGAAGGACCTACCAACGCGGTCGTCTTCCCTTGAGGAATGTAAAGTGAAATATCTTGAACCGCAGGCTGCTTGTGCGTGTCGTAGTGAAACGTCACGGCTTCAAAAGAGATTGAGCGCTGCAATCCTTGAAACGGAATTTTGCCTGATACCAGGTAAGGCTTATCCGACCGATCTAGCAGCGCATTCACATCCTCAACCGAACTAATCAGACTCGCTAATGCCACGCGCGACCCATCTACTTGCTTGACCTTAGGTTGCAATCGATACAGGATAAAAACAAAGGTCAGTAACGTGGGTAGAGTGGCTTGATCTGCTTTAAGGGCAACGACCAGAATAAATAGAAGCAGCGCTGCGGATAACGTTTCTGATAGGGGGCTGACAATGCCAGATAGCATGTCCAGCTTAAAGAAGCTACTACGAACCCGCTCTGATGCGCCATCAAACCGCGATTGTTCATAGCTCTCACGCCCAAACGCCCGAATTACCCGCATTCCGCCTAACCCTTCCCAAACGCGATCGGCGAGAGATTTGTTTGCCTGCACTGCCGCCTGACCCAATGATTTAACCTGTCGTGTCACGGTTTGAATTGTGATAGAAATCAGCACGATCGCCACACTCACCCAGAGCGTTAAACGCCACGAGATCAGCAGCAAAAACACTGCAAACACTAAGATAGTGCAAACATCAATAATCAAGTTGACAAAAACGCTAAGTGCTCGACTCGTTTGCCAGGTTTCTGTGGCTAATGTGTTGATAAATCTCCCGGTATCATTGCTTTCTAGATAGCT
>JAYVFW010000586.1:0-23815 GCA_043772715.1 Phormidesmis sp.
AGCCAATATAAGTCTGCCGCGTTCAGCGTGCCAAACCCGATGCCGATCATGCCTGCAAACCAAGCGATCGGAGCCATGATTCGCAATTGCTGAATGGCAATCTCTCGAATTTCTAGCCCGTGGGCGGTTTGGTGCAGTCCCGGCGCGATCACATCAATGCACTGAGGGGCAAGCGCCATCAAAGCCAGGGTGACCACCACCAAAACGCCACCGACCAGCGTCGAAACCGTTTCTACCAGAGGCGCAGATTCTGCTTTATCGCGTTTTGCCAGCGCACTGACCATCGCACTGTGAAACGGCCCATTAATTCCCCCTAGCAGAATCAGAAAAAAGCCTGGAATGATACTGGAATATTGGTAGGCACCATAAGCCGCTTTTGTGCCAAAGGCAGCCGCGATCGTAACCTGGCGCACCAATCCAAAAACTTTGCTGATCAGAGTGGCGATCGCTACAATTCCGGCAATGCCTGCCAGAGAGCGAGAAGACTTGGGCGATTCAGACACGAGCGAGTGAGGGATAAATGGCTTCCATACATTTAATCATCTTTGGTCGGGCATAAAAGGGAGCAAGCGGGCAGAGAAGAAAGCGAGAATAGAATAACTTTGAGAGGTTAGGTCACGGAGACAGTAGTGAAGCACAATGTTTTTTCTTGGGTTTTGAGATTGATCACGATCGCATTGCTGACTTTATTAACGGCTTGCAATCTGCCGCAAGTGAGTGCAGAAGATCGGCTATTTTTGCCGTTGTCACTAGAGTTTTCGGGAGCCTATACCCTGCCTAAAACCACGGTGAAAGAGACGCTAGTTGGCGGGTTATCGGGATTGACGTACGATCGCAAACAAAATCTTTTCTATGCGGTTTCGGATGATCGCAGCGATCGCGCCCCCGCTCGTTTCTACACGCTCAAGCTAGAACTAGATCCCACTAATTCTACGATCGCCCAAGTGGTTGTAGAGAATGTCACGATTCTTAAGCAAGAAGACGGACAGCCTTTTGGAAAGAACACGATCGATCCTGAAGGGATCGCCCTCTCGCCGAGAGACTCAGTTTTTATCTCTAGCGAAGGGGTGATTCACGAAGGAGTGCTGCCTTTTATCGGAGAATTCGACCTCAAAACAGGGCAACTGCGGCGCAAACTTCCCATCCCTGAAGCGTTTTTGCCCGATCCCGACCATCCACTTCAGCCGCGAGGCGTGCAAGATAATTTGGCGTTTGAGGCGTTGACCCTGAATGCACAAGCCGCCAGCATGAAAGGCTCTGAGCCATTTCGATTGTTTACTGCAACTGAGTCTTCGCTCGCCCAAGACCAAGATTTGTCAGAGTTAAAGCAAGGAGCAAAAAATCGCTTTCTACACTATTTAGTTGAGAACGATCGTTCCACTCTAATTTCAGAACATCTCTATCAGCTAGATGCCAAACCCACCTACGCATTTGATCAGGGACTCACCGAACTACTAGCGATCGATCAGGCAGGGCACTTCCTCAGCTTAGAGCGATCGTTTGGGATGCAAGGCTTTCAAATCAAGATTTTTCAGGCAGCAAGCGGAGGAGCGACCGATATTTCGACGATCGAGAGTTTGCGCGGCTCAAAAGGCATTGCGCCGATCAGAAAAAGATTATTGATGGACTTAAAAGATTTAGACCTTTCATTAGATAATCTGGAAGGAATGACACTCGGCCCGCTTTTCCCAGATGGTTCTCAAAGTCTCGTGATCGTTAGCGATGACAATTTCAATAACCTCACGCAAGTCACCCAATTTTTGCTCTTTAAACTAAAAAGCGGTAATTCCAAGTCTTAGAATATCTGTCAGCCGCTTTTGACCTTCATACTCCCTTATTCAGCCACCCGATTTAATTCATGAGCCATTCCACCGACATTGCCTCTCTGCTTCGCTTGATGGCAGCCGATTTTAGCAATCAAGAGCAAGCGTTTGAAAATCCGCCTTTTTACGCTCACATTCGTGTTTGTATGCGTCCTTTGCCGATCGAGCTACTGTCAGGGCCCAGTCTTTTTCTAGAACAAGCTCACGACTATACGCTCAATGATCCTTATCGGATACGTGTCCTAAAATTCGTCGAGAAAGATGGACACATTGAAATTGAGCATTACCAGGTTCGCGACGAAGCCAAATTTTATGGGGCGGCCCGCGATATCAATCTTCTGCAAACCCTAACGATCGACCAGCTTGAAAAACTGTCTGGCTGTAGCATGATCGTCGAGTGGACGGGGCACAGCTTTAAAGGACGAGTTGAGCCAGGAAAAGCGTGTGTGATCGTCCGCAAAGGTGAAACCACTTATTTAGACAGCGCCTTTGAGATAGACGACCAACAATTGCTAAGTCTCGATCGTGGCAGAGATCCCGAAACGGATGAAATGGTCTGGGGTTCTGTAGCCGGACCGTTTCGCTTTGTGCGCTGGGCAAGCTTCGCAGACGAAGTAAAAGCTTAAAGGCTAGCGGTCAGGAAGTTAGGGTCAGGTAAGGCTAGGGTTAAGAACAAATTATTCCTTTGGATAGTTGTCACTTCTTAACCTTTGAAGCTCGATCTCTGTCGCTCAAAACCTGACCTTAATTCTCAAACTCCTATCCCACAGCGTCACCAAACCTGGTAGATTTGGCAAAGTATTCGTGAAGATTTAGCAAGATGAAAGTTCTAGTTATTGGTGGTGATGGCTATTGCGGTTGGGCGACAGCGCTCTACTTGTCGAATCGAGGTCATGAAGTCGCGATCTTAGATAGCTTGGTGCGGCGACATTGGGACATGGAACTGTGCGTTGAAACCCTCACCCCGATCTCGCCCATTCAGCAGCGGCTTCAGCGCTGGCACGGCTTGACAGGCAAGGCTATTGAGCTTTTCATCGGCGATATCACAAACTACGAATTTCTCAGCAAAGCGCTTCACAAATTTGAGCCAGAAGCGATTGTCCACTTTGGAGAACAGCGATCGGCTCCGTTCTCAATGATCGATCGCGAACACGCCGTTCTTACCCAAGTCAATAATGTGGTGGGAACGCTGAATCTGCTCTACATCATGAAAGAGAGTTTCCCCGATTGTCACCTAGTCAAGCTGGGGACGATGGGCGAATATGGCACCCCCAACATTGATATCGAAGAAGGCTACATTACGATCGAACACAACGGTCGCAAAGATACGCTGCCCTACCCCAAACAGCCGGGTAGTATGTATCACCTCAGCAAAGTGCATGACTCTCACAACATTCACTTTGCCTGCAAGATTTGGGGTTTGCGAGCCACAGACCTCAACCAGGGAGTGGTTTACGGCGTTCTCACCGAAGAGACAGGCATGGATGAACTGCTGATTAATCGTCTCGACTACGATGGCGTATTTGGGACGGCGTTGAACCGTTTCTGCATTCAAGCTGCGGTTGGGCATCCGCTCACGGTTTACGGCAAAGGTGGGCAAACTCGCGGCTTCTTGGATATCCGCGACACTGTACGCTGTGTTGAATTGGCGATCGCCACCCCAGCCAATGCTGGAGAATTCCGGGTCTTTAACCAATTTACTGAACTGTTTAGCATTAGCGACTTAGCAACCATGGTGCAAAAAGCCGGAAGCGCAGTCGGCTTAAACGTTGAAGTCAAGAGTTACGACAATCCTAGAATTGAAAAAGAAGAACACTACTTCAACGCTAAAAATACAAACTTATTAAACCTGGGGCTACAGCCTCACTACCTTTCTGACTCCCTGTTAGATTCGTTGCTAAACTTTGCGGTCAAATATAAGGATCGCGTTGATGATGACCAAATTTTGCCTAAAGTGACGTGGAAGCGCTAAGTTAACGTGAATTCGACGACTTCGTTACGGTTTGTCGTGCCCCCTAAGTCCCCCAATTTTGGGGGACTTCAAGCTAAAATTTCCAGATTCAAAGTCCCCCAGAATGGGGGATTTAGGGGGCAGAAGCCGCTGACAACAAAGCGAAGAAACTTGTCGAACTGACGTTAAGTTAACCAATCGGTTGAGTATGAATCGAACTCTAGTTTTATTAACACTTACGATCGCGCCAGGGTTAAGTGCCATTATACTCAGTGGCTTCTTTCTGTTTCCTGAATGGGCAGCGCTAGATAAGAGCTACCAAAACTATGCAAAGCTGGCAGCAACAAACGCCAGTGTGAAAGAGCTAGCGATCGCAGAATCAGCCGAAATGCGGCATCGGCTCAACTGCTTTGCTGAAGGAATCGGCGTTTTGTTGGGAGGTGTCATCTTCGCAATCGGAGTTCATGGAATCTGTTTGCTTCCTAAAAATTGATCATCTCTGCGTAGCCTTTCATATCGTTCATTTCCCTGCTTATGCGAATCGCTCTATTCACTGAGACGTTTTTACCTAAAGTTGATGGCATCGTGACTCGATTGCGTCACACCGTTGACCATCTTCAACGCTTGGGAGATGAAGTTCTAGTTTTTTCTCCTGATGGCGGGCTGACTGAGCACAAAGGAGCCAAGATTTACGGAGTGTCTGGGTTTCCACTGCCGATGTATCCAGAGTTAAAGCTAGCGCTGCCTCGCCCCGCGATCGGCGAAGAACTTTCGCGATTTAAACCCGATATCATTCACGTCGTCAATCCAGCAATTCTCGGTCTAGCAGGATTATTTTATGGCAAAACACTCAATATTCCTCTCCTGGCTTCCTACCACACTCACCTCCCCGAATATCTTCAGCACTATGGGTTAGGAGCCTTAGAAGGGCTACTTTGGGAGTTGCTCAAAGCTGGACACAATCAAGCAGAGCTAAATCTGTGTACCTCAACCGTGATGGTGAAAACGCTTACCGATCATGGAATCGAGCGAGTTGATTTGTGGCAGCGCGGCGTTGACACTGAAACGTTTCAGCCCGATCTTGCTAACCTAGAGATGCGAAATCGTCTGAGTCTGGGGCACCCAGAAGATCCGCTATTGCTTTATGTGGGTCGCCTCGGTGCCGAAAAAGAAATCGATCGCATTAAGCCAATTTTAGAAGCCATCCCCAACGCTAGATTAGCGCTCGTGGGTGACGGGCCAAACCGTCAAACTTTAGAAAAATATTTTGCAGAAACCCGCACTCATTTTGTGGGATATTTGGGCGGTCAAGAATTAGCGGCTGCCTTTGCCTCTGCTGATGCCTTTATCTTTCCCTCGCGAACCGAAACGCTGGGGTTAGTTTTGTTGGAAGCGATGGCGGCAGGGTGCCCAGTGGTGGCGGCGAGATCGGGCGGCATTCCTGACATTGTAGAAGATGGGGTCAACGGCTACTTATTTGATCCGACGGACGACTGGGGCGCGATCGCGGCAACTCAACGTCTTTTATCTAATCAAGAAGAACGCGAAACTCTGCGCCGCAATGCCCGCCAAGAAGCCGAGCGCTGGAGTTGGTCAGCCGCGACCCGTCAACTACAAAGTTATTATCGGCTAGTGATTGCTAGCCGATCGCTCTCGATCGCAGCCTGACATCTGTAGCCTGAACTCCATTCAAATATCTGCATCTCCACCTTCTTGCGTTGGAGTGCTGCTAATGCCAAGCTGCTTCTTGCTTTTCTTGAGTTGTTTCCAAAGAGATTTAATTTTCCGATAAGACTCTTCGGGGGTCAGCTTACCGCCCGTCTCTAAGCAGCAAATATAGGTAATGCGCTGAGAAAACTCTTGTAAATTTGCATTAAAAACCAGATTCTCAGGCTTAACCTCGCCACGGTAGCGGCTGCGGGGATGCAAAAAGTCAAACTGATTAGCCATTCTTTATCTCCTTATCGAAAAAGTGTTCTTGTGTAAGGCATTGCGCTTTGTTTTCTTCTCCAGCATTCCCGATTTTGTGGAACTTCGAGCCTCCAGAAATTCTCGCGGCTCGATCTCAAAAGTTTTCGGCACTCACAAGAAACTTTTCTATTTTAACGACTGGTTAACCAAATGTTAATGTGATTAAGAAAGATTGTTAGTATTGAATTTGACTAACGCAGTTCTCGCACATCTGCCAAAGCGTCTCGCCGTAATCGTTCGGCAATTCTAAATAACTCTTGTCCTGTATGGAGATGGCGATCGTCATAATTATTGGTGAAATATTCTAGCTCTTCGATGCCATCAGAGACTTGATTGAGGCAATGGTAGAGATTGGCTGCTGCCTTTGCCGCGATCGGAGGATTAGGCAAAGAACGCAAGACCGCTTGGGCTTTGCTAAGAGCTTTGTGGCAATCTTCAATATATGCTTGAAACGCTTCCATCAATCGATCTTCAAACGGATCGGCAGAAAGCTCTTTCATCTGAGCCTTAAAAGGGCGCAAAATCAAATTTAGCTGTCGATTAATCGGGGTGTAAACCCGATTCAGCCATAGTTTGAGTTGACTATCAACATCTTGTTCGGCTTGGCGCTGTTGACGATAGAATTCTTGGGCTGCTGCGGTGCGTTTTTGGCGATCGCTAGCACTCTCACCCGCAACTGCTTCTGCTTCTATGTCTGACGTATATTGAAGCTGATAGTCATAAGAGCGGCGACTTTGCGGATCGCCCAACACTTCATAAGCCTGATTAATTCGAGTAATCTTGTCATGATTTGCAGCTTCTTGATTGACATCTGGGTGAAACTGCTTTGCCATCCGCCGATAGGCTTTCTTAATTTCTGCCTGGGATGCGGTTGGCTCAACGTCTAACGTTTGATAGTAACTAGATGGATGTGGCATAGTGCCATTTTAAAAGAGTCAGGGGTCAAGGTGAAGGGTAAGAAGTCAGAAATTTCCCGTTCAACCTTCACTCTTTCTTAACCTTCTCTAGACATCGTGAGTTCTGGGTCTTGAAAAAGAGCAGTGCTGAGATAGCGCTCACCAAAGCTGGGCTGAATCATCACGATCAGCTTTCCAGCATTTTCGGGGCGCTTGCCGATCGCGATCGCGGCTTTTAACGCGGCTCCGCTAGAGATTCCAGAAAGCAACCCTTCTTCGCGGGCGAGGCGACGACCATAAGCGATCGCATCATCGTCGCTGACAGCAATCACTTCATCGATTAAGTTAACGTTTAAGACTGGAGGAATAAAGCCCGCACCGATGCCTTGAATTTTGTGGGCACCCGGACGACCACCTGACAAAACGGGGCTAGCAGCAGGTTCGACTGCGATCGCTTGAAATGAAGGCTTGCGCTGTTTCAGCACCTCTGCAACGCCCGTAATCGTGCCGCCCGTGCCAATGCCCGCGACCACAAAATCGACCTGTCCATCAGTGTCTTGCCAAATCTCCTCGGCGGTGGTTTCCCGATGCACTTGCGGGTTAGCTGGGTTGCGAAACTGTTGCAGCATATAGGCGTGAGGCGTTGAGTCTACAATTTTTTGCGCTCGTTGAATGCAGCCCGCCATTCCCTCAATGCCAGGGGTTAGCTCTAGTTTGGCTCCATAGGCACGCAGCATCGCCCGTCGCTCAGAACTCATAGTTTCAGGCATGGTTAAGATCAAGCGATAGCCTTTGGCTGCCGCCGCCATCGCCAGGGCAATTCCAGTATTTCCTGAGGTTGGCTCTACCAAAACCGTTTTTTCTGGTTGGATCAAGCCTTCGCGTTCTGCGGCATTGATCATGCTGATGCCAATCCGATCTTTCACCGACGCAGAGGGATTCATGCTCTCTAGCTTGACAACAATTTGGGCAACACAACCATCGGCTTGCGGAATTCGGTTTAGCTGCACCAGAGGAGTGCGACCGATCAGTTCAGTGACGTTTTGGGCAATACGCATGGCAGAAAGAGGTTAGATGTAATACATAAAATCGAGTTGCTGTCTAGAGTCGCGACGATCGCGCAAATCTTGCAACGTATATTTTTGCAGAATTTCATTGGCGGCATGATGAGCTTCTTGCCAGATCTCAAGAATAACGGCACCTTCTACCGTTTTATCAGTCTGGGTGTCGTTGTCTTGATCTTTAGGTTGGTTTTCTAGCCCATCTAAACAGATGATCACATCTAGAACATTGATCTTCCAAGGTTCGCGAGCTAATGTGTAGCCACCTTTTGCGCCTCGCTGAGAACGAATAATGCTCCCGCGTCTGAGGGTTGCCAGCAGTTGTTCTAGATAGCGATCGGGAATATTTTGCTGGGCTGAAATCTGCCGAATTTGCAAGGGTTCGCCCGTGTCATAATGAGCTGCCAATTCTATCAATGCTAGAAGGGCATACTCGCTCTTACAAGAAAGTTCCACGGATAACATCACTGGGTAGGGGAGCGGTTCCGTTGGCAATTCCAACTCTTTTATTATACCCCGGTTTTCCACTGGGGTTTAGTAGATTTGTAGCGATCAAAAAAGCCCCGCACGAGGCAGGGCTTAAAATTCAACTTAACTAAGAGACTTAGAAAGTAAAGGTTGTCCGAACGGTGCCGACGTAAACGGTATCGTTGACGTTGTTGTTTTCTGGGTTAAAGATCACAATGATGCCAGGAGTAATCGAGATGTTGTTGCTCACCTGATAGCGATAGAGACCTTCGAGGTGGAAAGAGGTGTTCCGGTCTTCAAAGTTTCTTCCGAGACTACTGTTTGTCACTTTAGGAGGCTGACCAAAAACAATCCCCGCTAAGTTGCCCTTCTTACCCAAGTCGGGGAAGGCAAGCGTAACTGCCCAGTTCCAGATGTCGGCATCGGCATCAGTGGTTCGGCTTTCTAGGCGAGCGGTGGTGTAACCAGCCCAACCTGCTAGCGTGAAGCCAGGAGTGAGACGGATAGAAGCTTCTGCGCCAAACTGATCAGAAGAGGTTGCAGCGCCGCCAAAGGGTTGGCTTGCCAAGCGGCTGCCAGTGCCGCTAGTGACGTTAACGTTGCCGCCACGATCGTAGGAGCGAACGTAGGTCAGACCTAAATCAATCGCTGAACTTGGCTTAAAGGCGATTTGAGCTAGGGCAGCGTTAGAGCCATTAAATAACCCGTTTGCATTGGCTGGGTTAGATGCATTGTCAGCAAGGTAGCCCAAAGACACGGTGAGCGCTTGGCTGAGAGGATAGTTTAAGGTCACACCCGCACCACTGGCGCTGTTGCTGTTGCCTTGGCGATAGATGGGGTTAAACCGACCAAAGCGAGAGATCGTGCCTTGCCCATCACTGGCAAGTAGCGGGTTAAAGTTGGGAACGTTGTTGTAGAACTCACCGCCGATCGCGTCAACCGTCACGGTGCCAGCGCCGATCGGGAAGCGATAGTAGAGCTTGTCTACAAAGACCGAGTTGTTAGCAGGTGTACCAGAAGGACTGCTGCCCTCATAGGACAGACGCGCCATGTTGGTGCCTGTGGCATCTGCAAAAGCGGTAATGTTGCGAGCTTGTAGACGAGTCAACAAGGCATCTTTGCCCGTGAAGCTAGTCGCAAGGCTGAGACGAACCCGATCGCTGAAAGTTTGGTTTTCGTCAACATCAGTCCGAACGGCGGCGTTTGCAGCATTTCTGACTGCACCCGCCGGGAGCGCATCAATCCGTCTTTGTGTAAAAGAATCAATCGCTTTAGCATCACCCAAAGCACCAGAGAACGAGAAAATCGCTTCTCCTCTGAGCTTGGTGGTGGTCGAGAATTGCTGCTTTTCCAAGGTAGTGGTGCGAGCTTCGAGCGCATCAACGCGACCGCGCAGGGTGGCTAATTCAGCCGCAAACTCTTCTTGCAGCCTTTGCAGGGTTGCTAGGTCTTCTTTCTTAACCAGGTCAGCCGTTGCTGCTGCAATTAACTCATTCACGCGATCGAGACACGCATTTAAGCCCGCTGCAAACTCAAAGCGAGTCAGGGCACGGTTGCCGCGAAAGGTTTTGTCGGGATAGCCGACGATACAGCCGTAACGCTCAACCAAAGATTGCAGGGCTTGGAAAGCCCAATCAGTCGGACGCACGTCAGACAGTTGAGAAACCGAGGTAACTTGGCTGATTTCGGCGTTGTCTGCGCCTTCGCTACCGTAAGCTTTTACCTGGTCGAGGGAGGCATTGCTGGCTTCAGCAGGCGCGGCTTGAGCGACTTCGACGGGCTTGGGTGCATCAGCAGCACTGGCAACGCCAGCCGTGACGATCGTAGCAGAAATAGTGAGAGTAGCACTCAAGAGTGCTGGGGTCGCAAGTAGCGACTTCCATAAGATATTTTTCATGATCACTTCCGTATTCACACCAGTAGATTGAAAAGACTCACAATTCTTTGAACTACAACAGTCCTATCTAGAAAAATTCCAGATTTTCCTGAAGAGTTTTTCACGGAGTCTTCAACAGTATACCCCAGTACAGTTTTTGATCTCTATCTTGGTCAAGACTTTTTAGGGAATCTGGGACTTGCTTTGAGCAGTTTTTGCAATTTATATGTGACTTAAAATACAAAATAAATTTACTAAATCTTTAACTTTCTAACTTGAGGTCAGCGAGTTCTTTAATCAGTGTAGATCTAAGCCCACGGTAGATGTTGAGCTACGTGGGTATCCGACTAGGATCTATGCATAGCAAAGTTAATAGGCAAGAAACCATGCAGTTTGCGTCTGATCCCTCGATCTCGGTCAAAATTCAAAAAATGGAGGAGCGGGTGCGGTGGCAGGCGGGTGCGATCGTCGATCGAGGCATTGACCAGACACGGCTCGTCTTAGCCGATGGGCAAGCAGACCGCTCAGAGTTTTCGTTTTTGGTGATTGGCGATAGCGGCTCTGGTCAACATCGGGGTCACAGCCCCCAACGGCAAATTGCCGAGCAAATGCTCAACCATCGCCAAGATTCTCGCTTTATTTTGCATACGGGTGACGTAATTTATCTGGTTGGCTCTAGCGAGTTTTATCTCAAAAATTTCATCAAGCCTTATCGAGAATTCATCGTCGGAGGTGAGCATTACAACCGCATCTCCCACGATCAAATGGTGTTTAATCTGCCATTTTTAGCGGTGCCCGGAAATCATGACTATTACGATTTGCCATTCGCTTATGGGTTAGCGATTCAGCTAACTTATCCGATTCGGCGACTGCTGCGATCGCGCCTAGATTTTGATATCGGCTGGCACGGTTCGTTTCAGGGCAAAGCTTATGCTCAAGCGTTTTTAGACGGGTTGCGGTCAATCGATCTGCGGGGTGGATTAGGAGATCACCTCGATCGTCACTACACCGCTAAAACTGACACAGGACGCTGTTTGCGCTATGAACCTGGAAAATTTACGCGGCTGCCCAATCGCTACTACACGTTTCGCAGTGGTGGCGTTGATTTCTTTGCTCTAGACTCCAACACGTTTAACGCACCAGCACCATTGCCCAAAACGTCTGAGGGGCAAGAATATCGTCGCACTTTAGAAACTCGGTATGCGGCAGTAGAGCTAGAAATGCAACAACTGATCGAACAGTCAGAAAACCTGAACCCGAACCAACCTGAAGATGCCGAACAGATGGATGATATCCGGGTCAAACTAGAGCAGCTTGAAGAAGTTCAGAGAGATATTTATAAACAACTGAACGCGGATGAAAGCACGGTTGCTGATGTCGTGCAGCTAGAGTGGTTGCGCGATCGGCTGATTCAATCTTGGAAAACAGCAGGCGTAAGAGGTAGAGTATTGTTTTTTCACCATCCGCCTTATGTGACTGAAGCGACCAAATGGCATCAGGCACAAACTTTAGCAGTGCGGCGAAGATTGCGGCAGGTCTTGGATGAAGTGGCTCAAGAAGTCGGATCGACGAAAGGACGAGCGATCGTTGATCTCGTTCTCAATGGTCATGCTCACTGCTTAGAATATTTGCGAACTACTAACACGGGTCACGCCGATGCCAACACAAATTGGATCGTGTGCGGCGGCAGTGGCTATAGTTTGCGTCGTCAGAGAGTTGAGGGGGCAGAGTTGACCGAATCGTTGGATGGAAGAGAAGATACTCTGGTCGCAAAATCGCAGCTATTTGTGGGGCGCGAGGGAAGAGGCTCTCAAAAGCACCGACCTTACTCATTTTTGAGGATTGACGTGCAGGCAGGCGAGCCTGTGAAATTTGTGATTCGTCCGTTTGTGTCGGAATGGTTTCAGGGGAGGTGGCACGACCGGGCGTTGCCAGAATTTGTGATTTAGGGCGGGAGGAATCCTGACGATCGTGAATTAAATCGTGTGGGTTATTTGTGTAGACAAGGGGCACGGCAGTGCCATGCTACGCATTTGTTTGATTCACGATTGGTGGTTAATGTCGGCGCGGCGCAATAGACCTCGCAGCACAGCCGTCATTGTGCTTAAGGTCTTGTAGCCAACTTGCTCGAACAAGATGACAACTTTATCGGCTTCATAACGCATTACCGTGCCTTCACCCCAGGATTTGTGAATCACCTGGCTATTGATTGGATAAGGCTTTAGCCCGTCTTTGCTGGCAGAAATTCCTGCTTTGCAGTTGTCGCAATGTCCGCACGCGAGATCGAGTTGTTCTCCAAAATAATTGAGTAGGTATTTGCGGCGACAGTCTCGCACCTCAGCATAGCCTCGCATCATTTCTAGTCGCGATCGCTCAACTTTAGTGTTGCGTTCTTGAGCTTGCAGCATACCCGCTATTGCTTGACGAAGATCGGGGTTGTTTTTTGCAGCGATCACTTCGCCATCGGGCAACAGTTCCAGCACTCCCGCTTCTTGCAACTGGTTAAGCATTGTCTTAAGCTTAGACTCTGGTAAATTGGTGAGTTCTTGTAGGTGCTTAAGCTTGGTCGCAGTCTTTTGACTTTGTACTGTTTGAGCAACGCGCTCAATTTGCTCAACATTGAGTTTGCCGCTACCAGAGAAGAATCGCCGCAGATTCAAGTCTTTGGGCACATAGAACAAAATAGTTTTTGCAGGGTTGTCATCGCGACCCGCCCGTCCAATTTCTTGATAATGAGAGTCGATCGAATCGCTAATGTTGTAGTGAAACACAAAGCGGACATTGTGTTTGTTTACTCCCATTCCAAATGCAGTAGTCGCTACAATCACGTCTGCTTGATCATTCATGAATGAATCTTGTGCGTGTTCCCGTTCTTTGGGTTTCATACCAGCATGATAAGCAATGGCATTGATTCCTTCTGCTTTTAGCAATGCTGCGATTTGCTCGGTGACTTTGCGAGTTGCCGCATAGACGATTCCGGGTTTCCCTGCGTGTTTGACCCGATCGATAAACACCTCACGCTTTTCGTCATCATCTCCAAATCGCTCGACCGCCAGCCAAAGGTTAGGGCGATCGAACCCACGCACTAAAATTCGCGGGTCGCGCATTGCCAGTCGGTGAACAATTTCTTCTCGCACAGGGGGAGATGCGGTCGCTGTCAGTGCCAAAATTGGTGGATGACCCAGCGCATCAATGATCGTGCCTAAGCGCAAATAATCAGGACGAAAATCATGTCCCCATTCACTGATGCAGTGTGCTTCATCGACGACAAATAACGATGGTTTTGTAGCTTGTAAGTGTTCGATCGTATCGGGGTTGTTAAACTGTTCGGGTGCTAAGAAGAGATATTCGAGTTTGCCTTCTGTCCACTGTTCAAAGATTTCAGCTCGATGATGAGGGTTAATTGTGGAGTTAATGACTGCTGCCATACCCACATCTTGATGATCGATCATGCCGACCTGATCGTGCTGAAGTGCCAGCAGGGGCGAAATGACGATGGTGGCTCCTGGAATTTGAGCTGCGGCTAACTTGTAAATCGCTGATTTTCCTGAACATGTGGGCATGACAGCCAGCGTGTCTCTGCCTTCTAAAATGAATTGAACCGCAGCTTCTTGACCAGGGCGCAGGTTGTCAAAGCCGAGCCGATCGTGAGCAATCTTCTGAAGAGAAGGTGACTGCTTGGGATTTTTTGTCATACCAATTTGATTTGTGAATGTGGCAGATCCGCAGGAGGGCACGGCAGTGCCATGCCCATACGTGCTCTCGCGATCGTTTTAGCGATCGCCCAATCCACCTAGCAGTGCAGCCACACCCAATGCAGCAACCGCAGACGCGCCGATCGCAAATGCCGGACCTTTATCAAGCATATCGGTGATACTAGGAACTTCTAGCTGATCAAAATCACCATTCACTTTGTCATAGCCTTGAATCGGCTCGTAGAGATTATTAGGAGCATCTTCAGACTTAACGTCATCGGTTTTTTGGAATGGGAACGCGATCGCCAACAGCAACGCATCTACGAGTCCGGGTGAGATTCTTTGGGCAATATCTAGAATGCGACCGACATCACTAACAATATAGTCACGAACCGGATGCTCTGCTGCATAGAGAATGGCATCCGTAACTAGACTTGCACTGTAGTAAGGCGGAACTCCTGTTGGTTTTACGCCTAGTTTGGTTTTGCCTTTGTTGTAGAAGGGCGTGTTGATCACACCGGGCATGATGTTGGTAACGCTGATCGGATAGCCTTCGTTTTTGAGTTCGAGTCGCATTGCGTCGATGAACCCGATCGTGCCATGTTTAGCAGCCGAATAAGCGCTTTGATAAGGCAGCGATCGTCGTCCTTCTAATGAGGTGATGTGAATCAACGCGCCTCGTCCTTCTCGCTTCAAATAAGGCAAGGCTGCCATCGCGCCATAAACCTGTCCCATTAAAGTGACATCAATGACTCGTCTGAATTCTTCGGGAGTCACCTGGTCAAAGTTGGCAAACACACTTGTTGCCGCGAGATGCACCCAAGTGTCTAGCCGTCCAAAGTGTTCGACGGTTTTGTCAGCGATCGCTTTGACTTGATCGAAATCAGCGACATCGGCAGGAACCGCGATCGCGTCTCCGCCATTCGCAGAGATTTCTTCAACAAGGCTTGCTAATCCTTCTTTGCTGCGAGCAGCCACCACAACTTTTGCGCCTTTTTGAGCCAGCTTTAGAGCGGTGTCTCTGCCAATTCCGCTTGACGCTCCAACCACTACAACGACTTGTTGATCAATTGGTTTTAAGTTCATTTTCATCCTTTATCTTTTGTAATTTATCAGTTGCAATTGACTCGTTAACGCTGTAATCAAACCTTGATCAGTAATAGTGGCTTAATAGATTTCTTCTTCCTCTTCTAACTCTTTGCGATCGTCATAATCGTCTGATGACTTTGGCTCTAGCTCCCAGCGGCGATCGTCGCGTTGTTCTAAAATTTCATTGGTGTGCAGATAGTTGAAATCATTCATTTCTAAACCGACTGCCTTACCCAAGTCATCCACGATATCCATGTCAGGCGTGCTGACGGTGCCGCCTACAGATTCATCGCCATCTGCATTGGCTTGCTCATAGTTAGCGTCAATGTCACCACCCGTTAATTCGGGGGTTGCCTCGTTGAGATCTTGCATCCGATCGCGCATCGTTCGTCCGCCGATGCTAAAACCCGGCACATCATGAACGCCCGTTCCATAAGACTCTGTGACCTCTTGGGGCACGTCATCGTCAGCAATTTCTTCGTCGCCTTCTGGCTCTTCTAGCCGTTCAAGATTGCCGCCGAGATTGTGAACCGCTGACTCAAGATCATCGCGATCGGTCGGGCTAGCTTCGGCAAATTCTGCATCAGACATGATAATTACTCCAAAACCATCTGCTTATCAATGCACGTTAACGAATTTCAAAATTTACGGAAATCTTCAATTAGGTAGATCGCCAGTGATTTGAGCCTGAGATCCTTCTCTAGGGTGAGATGGGCTTATCCCCCTAGAGCGAGGAGAAGAATTGCATCGCGGACATAGGCTTAATAGTGCTTGATAAGGCGAGGCTTGCACAAGGAGATACCGAAATGGTTACAAACGGGCAAACAAGTCAGAAGAAACGAATCGCCATTCTGATTGAGCAGGGCGTAGAAGATGCAGAATTTCAGATTCCTTACAATGCGTTGAAGAAAGCGGGAGCCGACGTGGTGGTGTTGGGTTCCCGAATGAATGAGGAGTATAAAGGCAAGCAAGGTAAGCTTTCGATCAAAGCTGATGCAACTACGACGGAATCGATCGCGACTGATTTCGATGCGGTGATTATTCCTGGTGGCATGGCTCCTGACAAAATGAGAACCAATATGAAGACGGTTCGCTTTGTGCAAGATGCCTTTACAGGTGGGGTTTTAGTCGCTTCGGTTTGTCACGGACCGCAGGTTCTCATCGAAGGCAATCTGCTCAAAGGGGTCAGAGCAACTGGCTTTCAGGCAATTCGCAAAGATATGCAGAACGCTGGAGCCGAATTTGTCGATGAGCCGTTAGTTGTTGACGACAATCTGATTACTTCACGTCGTCCTGGTGATTTGCCAATCTTCACCACCGCAATTTTGACAGCGTTAGAGTTGTCGGTTGCCGATACCACTCTGCCCGATATTGGCGATGCGGACGCGGGTTGGTGGAAGCTGGGCGAAGAATGGGGCGGCTCTAGCAAGGGCGAAATTGTGAACGCAATTAACACGGCGATCGCAGGGGAGCGCTACGGGTTTGAAACCTTTGAACATTACGCTTCAAATGCTCCCGACAACGCGACACGAGAACTCTTTCAAGAGATTCGGGCGAACAAATCGCGTCATATTCACACCCTTGAATCGCGCCTAAATGTGTTGGGCGAAACTCCCTCACTGCAAGCGAATGCCAGCGGTGCTTTTGCAACTTTGAAATCTTTCTTTCAAACCAGTCAACGGGATCTTGATATTCTGCGTCGGGCGCTGGGAGATCTGCAAACAGGTGTTGTCGATACCTACAACTTGCGAAACAAGCTCACTGACCCAGCTACGGTTGCCATCTTTGATGCCATGGAAGTCACTCTTGCCAAAGACGAGCAGCGCATCGCTGACCTTTACAAGGATCGGCTAGTAGGCACACCAGAGGCTCCTAAACCGACGAGCAGACCTGCTGTCAGTGGCGGTTGAGCAGCAACAATGTTGGTTTAACGTCAGTTCGACAGAAGCGGTTCGCTCCGATGGTGAATTCGGGAGAGCTACCTAGATCCCCCATTCTGGGGGACTTCAAGCCAAAGTTTCCGGTTCAAAGTCCCCCAGAATGGGGGATTTAGGGGGCGGAAGCCGATGACAACGAAGCGAAAACCTCATCGAACTGACGTTGGTTTAGGGACGTTTATATAAAGCGTCCCTAAAAAACGAACAGAGAGACGTTCTACAAAACGTTCCTAGAAAACGAACAGACTTGATATCACACTCATTTTTCTATAAAAAACATCATGGAAATGGAATCGGACAAAACTAGTCAAAGTCAACCTCAAGGTGATGCAACGGTTTCTGACAAAGAACGCTGGGCATCGATCGTCGGTGGCGGTGCAATGGTGCTAATGGGATTGCAACAGCGATCGCTACGAGGAGTTCTAACGGCGATCGCAGGCGGTACTCTCGCTTATCACGGCGCAACCACAGATAAGAGCCTTCAAGAAAAAGTAACCGATGCTACAGGTATCAACAAAGCGATCAAAGTTGAGAAGACCGTCACGATCAACCGATCTGCTGAAGATCTTTACAACTATTGGCACAACTTTGAAAATCTACCGACGTTTATGAAACACGTCAAATCGGTGCAGGTGCTCGACCTGCGACGATCGCACTGGGTCGCAAACGCTCCGCTGGGTCAAACGATCGAATGGAATGCTGACATTATCAACGACCAGCCCAATCAACTGATCGCCTGGGCATCCGAGGAGGGTGCAGAAGTTGATAACTCTGGCTTCGTGCGATTTTCTCCTGCTCCTGGCGATCGCGGGACTGAAGTCAAAGTCGTGATGGAATACAACGTGCCAGGAGGGATGTTGACCGCAACGATCGCCAAGCTATTTGGTGAAGAACCCGAACAGCAAATCGGCGACGAATTACGTCGATTCAAACAACTCATGGAAACGGGTGAAATTGCCACAACCGAAGGGCAATCGAGAGGTCAATAACTCCAATCACTGAAGCCATAATTTTCTACTATTCGCCACAGATCAATCATGACTCAACTTATCAAAACTCTGACTACGCTCCTGGTTAGCATTCTCTTTTTTGTGGGTCTTTTATTCAGCAGCCCAACAACGTTGAAAGCGCTGGCAGCGGTAACTCCTGATGCGGCTAAACAAGTGATTAAGGATGCCGACAGTCCTCAAGAAGCCGCTCGAAATCTCAAGGCATTAGATTCTTCAGACATTCTTAAAAATCATGGCACTTTGGACACGACAAAAGACGTTCTGAAAACGAGCGCCCAAGATCGAGTCACTGATCAGCCACAGCGCGATCCTTTAATCAGCAGCGCTGAAAATAGCCTCAAAGAAGCGGCTGAGAATATCAAAGAAAAGCTCAACCTGGATGAACCAATTCCTGAAAGCACCAGAAAGTTTGGCAGACAGCTAACCGGAAAAGCGAACGATGCCGCAGACAAAGTTGAAAACGCTACCGATACGGTGACGGGCAAATCTCAAAAGGTCGTTAATGACATCGCAGACAAATCTAAAGCTACGGCAAAAGAAAGCAAGGAAGCGATCGAAAACACATCAAAACCTGGTTACTACCAAACCAAGCGATAGATTGCTAGAACTAACGCCTCTCAAATAAACCTTTTGTGGGTAATAAAACGTTGCGATCGCCGCAAAAACCCGTTATCCATAGTTCGTAGATTCAATAGGAGAACCCTTAAATGAAAGCAGTTTGCTGGCGCGGTGCGAAAGACGTTCGAGTCGAAAACGTGCCTGACCCCAAAATTCTTAACCCTCGCGATGCCATTGTCAAAATCACCTCGACCGCGATTTGTGGCTCTGACTTACACCTTTATGATGGGTTCATTCCCAGTATGATGTCGGGTGACATTATGGGACACGAGTTTATGGGCGAGATTGTCGAACTCGGTTCCGGTGTCAAGAATCTAAGCATTGGTGATCGTGTGGTCGTGCCGTTCACAATTTCGTGTGGCAACTGTTATAGCTGCAAAGCTGCTAAGTGGTCACTCTGCGATAACTCTAACCCCAACGCATTTATGGCAGAAGCGTTATACGGTTATTCAGCGGCTGGATTGTTTGGCTATTCTCATATCTTTGGTGGCTATGCTGGCGGTCAAGCAGAATATGCTCGCGTTCCCTTTGCAGATGTTGGTTTGTACAAAGTTCCTGAAGGCTTAACCGATGATCAGGTGCTATTTCTATCTGACATTTTTCCGACGGGTTATATGGCGGCTGAAAACTGCAATATTAAACCGGGAGACACCGTTGCAATTTGGGGCTGTGGTCCCGTTGGACAGTTTGCAATTCGCAGCGCTTTCTTGCTGGGAGCCGAACGTGTGATCGCGATCGACCGATTTCCCGATCGCTTAAAAATGGCAAAAGAGCAAGCAGGTGCAACCGAGGTGATCAACTACGAAGAAGTGGACGCAGGTGAAGCGCTTAAAGAAATGACCGGAGGACGCGGCCCCGATTCTTGTATCGATGCGGTCGGCATGGAAGCTCACGGAACGGGACCCGATTATCTCTACGACAAAGCTAAACAAGCTGTGCGATTGGAGACTGATCGTCCCACTGCATTGAGACAGGTGATGGTTGCGTGCGGCAAAGGTGGCACTGTTTCAATTCCAGGGGTATATGGAGGCTTTTTGGACAAGATGCCGTTTGGGGCGGCTTTTAACAAAGGTCTAACGATGAAAATGGGACAAACCCACGTTCATAAATATCTTGACCCGTTAATGAAGCACATTCAAAACGGCGACATTGATCCCTCGTTTGTGATTACGCATCGGATCTCGATCGACGAAGCACCCAAAGCTTATGAAACCTTCAAGCACAAAAAAGACAATTGCATCAAGGTTGTGATCAAGCTGTAGCGTCTTTCTCTAATCCTGAGCGCTAGACCAGAATTCTTTGATGTGGGTGAATCGGCGTAATTGCATGATTCACCTTCCCACTGCGGATAGATTAACTTTCAGAAAATGATTAATCGAGTTTGATTGCTCTGTCAAACTTGCTCTGGCAGCTAAATTATTGGAGGATGTTCACCCATCTTCACCCACATTCGTCGGACACGAAGCAACTGAGGACGATTCATCTTCAGCACCACAACAGTTGCTCTACCAGTAGGGGACAATCCAATGATTTCTATCGCTTCCCCATTCCACTCAAAATGGCTGCTCCAAACTTGTTTCTGAGGATGAAATAATCCAACTTCTTCTTGTGTGATCGGATCGGTTGCGATTTGACGAGTAGCTTTATATCGGTTGCAGGATGGGCAGGATAAACAGAGATTCTCGAAGATTGTCCTCCCACCTTTTGAAAGCGGAACGATATGCTCAAACTCAAATGTTGTAACTGTCAACGATTCAGCAGTTCGACAATAGGCACAACAATTTGCAAAACGAGACCGAATTTGATGTTGCAACTCAACGGAGATGTAAACGCTCACGTTACATTGAGACTCCGTAAAGCTGTTTTAACGTGTATCTTGCCCTAGTTTTTAAGGTATTCAGATTGTCAACTTGCGCCAAAAGCAGATCGATTTTTGTAGTTGCTTCAGGCGGTAGTTGCCTGTCAGCATTTTGAGTGAGCAGTTCACCGAGTTGAACCTGCTCGGTAGAGGCAAGTTGGCTGTCTGCTAACGCCTGTAACTCTTCTAGGCTCAAGCCTGTCAAAAGATCTTCATCAGAAGCAGAAATATTAGCAAGGCGATGGTAGGTTTCGAGGTCTAACAAGACTCCGACTCGCTCTCCTTGCTGATTTGTCACGTATTGCACTGCTTCAGGCATGGTTTTCTTTGCTCATAAATATACTAACTTTAGTTTAAGTAAATGCTAATTCTAAACTTAGGTTTTTGGGCGATCGTGACTTTTATCTTACAACCACCAGCCTTTGAGTGTATTAAATTTAGCTCAACTCAATACTAATCCTAGTATCACCTCCTACTTTTTTATAAGCGGCATAAAGCATATTCAGACTGAAGAGTAACCATACGCTATCAAAACATCATCACGATCGAACCTGAAAACTGAGGCGGTGAACTCTACTTATTCTCAAAAAATTAGGTGTATTGTACATTTGTTACAATACACCTAGTAATTCAATAAAATAAAGATCTTATCGCTAGACGAATTAGAGAATAACTCGTCAACCATCAGCCTAGTTAGCGGCAGACTCAACACCCGAACTAATAGTTTGATCACCGGGCTTTTGCTTGCGGTGCCAGCTTCCATCTTGACTGCGCTCAAAATCCTGCTTGACGCTGTTCCAACCAACCTTCATGGCAGCTTCCTCACTCAAACCATCTTTTTGAGAGTTTTGAAAAGCAGCCAAAAATACCTGATCAGACCCATCCATGAGTTTATCGGTTACCCCAGCAGGCAGACTTGTATTCTTTTCATCGACATCATCTCGTTTTGCAGCTTCCCGATCGAAATCTCGGTTAGACATTGCCTTCTCAGAAGGTTCTCCGATCGGGGTGCCTGTTCCAGTTTGTGTGTCCGTCATATTAATACTCCTAGATCTAAAACCTAGAAATAATAGCAGGCAACCCTACAATTGAACTCCTCCTCCCAATTGTAGGTTGTGTTACAAAATCACCTCTATCTTGAGATTAGCCCAACACACAGCCCGATCGTTCAGGCAAATGCAGTTCCAAATGTTGGTCAACCCGCTGGAAGTCAGCAGCGCCATACAACAGCTTACTTTGGGGCTTGAGATCGGGTTGATTGAGCGTGAGTTTAGCCGGAGTTGTTCCTGTATTGACCGCAATCACTAATCTGTCATCTCCTAAGCTGCGAGCAAAGACATAAACTGTTCCTTCAGCGTGAAGAACGTTGTAATCTCCTGTTCGCAGGGCAGGATGAGCATGACGGAGCGCAATCAGTTGACGGTGACACTCAAAAATTTTGTAATCCCAATCGGCTTCAAGCGGAAAGCCACGACGAGAATCAGGATCGAGCGCACCGGGCAACCCAACTTCGTCACCATAATAAATGCTAGGCGCACCCGGAAAAGTCAACAGCAGTAGGGTTGCCATTTCAACACTAGGGCGATCTCTGCCCGCGATTGACAGCAACCGAGCCGTGTCGTGACTGGCTAACAGATTGAGTTGAGTCAGTTGAATCTGCCAATCATAAAGCGCTAAAAGTGACTGAATTTTTTCAGCATACTCCGCTGCAAATAAAGGAGGAAAGGGCTCATAGTCTCGACCTTGCACCTGATCGAGATCGACGCGATCGCCCGCCACAAATGCGATCGTTGGTCCTGTAAACAGATAGTTCATCACGCCATCAAACTGCGTTCCGTCGAGCCATTCTCGTGAGTCTCCCCACACCTCACCCACAATATAGGCTTCGGGATTGACGGCTTTGACGCGATCGCGAAACTCTTGCCAAAATCCAGGCGTTTTGATCTCAAATGGCACATCTAATCGCCAACCATCCACGCCAAGCTTAATCCAATATTCAGCAATCTCCATGATGTATTCGCGCACTTCAGGATTGTCGTGATTAAACACAGGCAGAGCACGATTGCCATCCCACCCTTCATAATTTGCTGGATATTCGCCGTTATAGGCGCTGACGGGCCAGCCATGAACTTTGAACCAATCGACCCAAGGCGAATGCGGACCGTTTTCTAACACGTCATGAAAAAAGAAAAAGCCGCGACTAGAGTGATTGAATACGCCATCTAAAACGACTTTGATATCCCGTCGATGTGACTCGTCTAAAAACTCTTGAAAGGCAGCATTTCCGCCCAGCATCGGATCGACCTGATAATAATCGTGAGTGTGATATCGGTGATTGCTAGCTGATTGAAAAATGGGCGTAAAGTAAATGGCATTGATGCCCAAATCTTGAATGTAGTCGAGCTTTTCAGTTACGCCCCAAAGATCGCCTCCCTTATAGCCTTGCAGCGTTGGCATTTCGTGCCAATCTTCCCAGCGATCGTGATGATGCAGCCGTTTGCGTAACGTTTCACTTTTGGCAAAGCGATCGGGAAATATCTGATAAAAAACCGCGTGCTTAACCCAGTCTGGTGTTTGAATTTGCATAAGTACCCTTCTAGTCCCTCTATCGCTAGGTTACAAGCACTTAACAATTTATACAGTCCTACCTCTGGTAGAAAAAGCGGGTTTTGGGTGCCAAATTCGGGTGCCAAATAATAGACCTCCTGCATGAATAGAATTCTTGTTGCCATACCTGCCCGCTGGTCTGGTCTAAATATATTCTTATGAGTCTTTGTTTGGTAGGGTTGCTAGCGTGCGATCGTGCCTTTCTGCAACCTTCCGCCCATCCAAACTCAGCCACTCCCTCTTTTCGAGTTTAGCTGGCATTATTTAAAGTACCTAAAACCTTTTGATAGTGTTTTTCGACCTCGTTGCGATCGTACTCTTCAGACAGTCCCTCCTGGCTCCCGCGCCAAATCATTTCCGCATGGTGACGCAATACTGCCCGTTGTTTCGGAGCTTTAGTATAAGTGGCAACGAGTGCGATCGCATCCAGCAATTGCATCAGCACTGTTGAATCCGAATGCCCATACTGACGAATATGGGTAAAGGCACGATCGACCAAAAACTCAAACGTCACAGGCTCTATAATCACCCGTAAATTGTGGTGTTTGTCATAGTGGTAGGGCGAGGGAAAATCACGTTGAACAAGTAGACTTAAGCCTGCACCCAGACGGTCAATACAGCGAATCGCAGTGAAGGGATCATTGATCCCAGGAGAAAGCGCCCGCGAAGCAATTTCTACAAGTTGTTCAATTGGAAAGGCGACATCCTGCTTTTCTGTGCGTTCTTTACCTACTATAAATGCATGGTTGATCTGCTTCGTTAACTTAGGAGAACTATGCTCCTGTGGGTACACCAAAACGAGAGGGCTTCCTGGAATCAAATAGCTTCCGGGTCTGGCTTTGAGGCATAGCAACACATCTGCTTGACACGCAATTTTCATTAAGTTCTCATCGTCAATCAGTTGTAGATAGCCTTTTTGGGTGGTTTTAATGAGAGCCGACTTTTGCTCAAACTG
>JAYVFW010000587.1:0-2611 GCA_043772715.1 Phormidesmis sp.
AGGGAGAGGGCGAGAAGTTGCACCTTAATAAATCCACGTTCCTAAGTGATTTTAATCGAGCAAAACGCTAGCAGAGAGTTCGCTCAACCCAGATTCGGCAAGTTGCAGCAGCGAGCGAATTTTCAAATCTTGGTAAAACTCTTCTTGCGCCAACTCGACTTTATTTTGAGCTGACAACAGCAGCAATGCCCAAAACACCCCAACACGCTCGTGATTAGGGTGATCGTGAAGATTGTCTTCACTTTCTTGAGGTTTTTGATCTTTCAAGGCAATCCAAAACTCTAGCACTAGATCAAAGTCAATCCATTCTTTGTCTTGGGCAACTTCTGTCCAATGGTCGTAAAAGAATTGCTCGATCGCCACCGCCATTTCTGAAAGATTTTCTTGGTGAGCGAGTTCGGCGATCGCGCGCACTGCCTGAGCGCGAGACTGCGGTTTAGGGCGACGCAGCCGAGCGCGGGGAGTGGTGTCGTCTAAAGTGGTGGCGATGAGCTGGAGCTGATCGATTAGCTCTTTAAGGGTGACTCGCCGCTTTTGAGGTGGTCGGGCCACTGCCCTACGCCGAAGCTGACGCTCTAAGTGTGGCGGTAAGGCAGACCCGCTAAAATCTGCTCCGTCTATAAATTCTGCCCCTTCAAACTCGTCGGGGTCGGCGACGATCGCTTCGGGCTGAGTCAAGCTATCTGCTTTGAGCAACAGCAGCATCGATGCATATAGAAATGCCTGCCCCGACTGAGACAGGTTTGACTCATAGTGTTCTCGCCCGACGATCGCGGCGGGGGTCAACTCGCTCAAAAAGCGATCGATGACATCAATCACCTTGACATCCCAGGGGTCAATTTCTCCCTGTTCTGCCAGGTTAATCAAGAGGGCGATCGCGTCCTGGGCTAGAGAAAGGGTCATAGAGCGAAGGGGAGGGATGAATGCTTTATGGTGACACGATCTCGCCGAATCGACTACTTAATTTTGATCCGCACAAAATACACGGCTGCCAGCAGAATCAGCCCCAGCAGGAGCACAGGAACCGAAAGACTCCAAAGGCTATCAGGATTTGTCACGCCGCTCCTCTAAACTGCCGTGAATTCGATGTAGCTTTTCGCTGCGGTTGCCAATTTGGGCTGCCCCTAAATACCTCAAGTCTGGGGTATTTAGGGGGCTGAAGCGCTGAATAACGAAGCGAAAGAACTCACCGAACTGACGTTAAACTGGCTTACTGAGCAAACACTTCGGTTGCTTCAGCATCTTGCGTCATGCCTTGGGGTAGGAGACGCTGCTGCTCTTGAATTTCTGCCTTATAGCGTTCGACATCTTGTTCGAGTTCGTCGATGCGCTCTTCTCGCACCTGAAGTTCTTTGCGAGTGCCGATCATGCGCTGGAGCTGAGTCCAAACGCTAAACACCCACGCCAACACAGCCCCGATTCCCATCGCTATGATTAGCTCGATCGAGAGCGGTGCCTCCACCTGCACGCCTTCGATGACGCGAATCACGGCTGGCTCTGTGTTTTCAATGCCAAACAAAACGAGGGCCAAACAAATGACGAAAATGATTAAAAAATTAATTTGTCGCATCTGGGGTTGTCTCCAATCACGCAGCTAGTAGTTCAATATCTCTGACAAAAAATGGCTTAAGCGTAGAAGCTGGAATCGAGTTTAGCACTCCATCACTCACTCGATCGGCGGATAGTCTTTATGAACGATTTCGGTCACGATCACCTGAGTCGGCGCAACGCCGCGCAGAGCGTCGATCGTGCCCTTAATGGTGCCCGCGATCGGCACCGCAACCACGACCCCTAAAAACCCACCGATTTGCAGCCCTAGCAGCAAGGCAATAAAAATCCAAAGGGGGTTTAGCCCGGTGAATTCGCCCATCATTTTAGGAGCCAGCACATTATCGCGGATTTGTTGCAAAATGAGAGCCGCGATCGCAACTTGAAACGCCAGCCAGACACTTTGAAACATTACTAAAATTGTGACTAGCCCAATACCTAACACCGCTCCGATGAAGGGAATAATTTCTGCAATGCCGATAATCAGGGCAAATAGAAGCGTAAAGGGAATCTTGAGCGTCAGAAAAATTGGAATCATGCCGCCTGCCATGAACAGCGCTAGCAGAATTTGACTCAGAAAAAAGTTGTGAAAGTTTTGCCGCAGCGACTCACTAAACGGAATGCCAAATTTAGGCGGCAGTAGATTGATCAATCCCTGCCAAAGTCTCGCTCCATAAAGCAGCATATAAGATGCCAGCACCATGATCAGGATGCTGTCAATCAAGCCAGAAACTGTTCCCAGAGCGAGTCCGAGCGCTTGGGTTACGACTTCTTGAATCTGGTTTTCAATCTGGGTGCTGACTCGACCGCCAAAGCTTTTAAGGTCGATCGGAAAGTTTCGCGTTTGTGCCCAAGCATCCCAGAAATCTAGATTTTGCCGAGTCGCCTCTAGCCACCCCGGAATTTTTTCGAGCAGTTGGGTGGTCTGCGTCACCAAAACGGGCACTAGCGTGACTCCTAAAATCACCAAGATGGTGACTGCCACGAGCAGCACAATCACCACCGCTCCGACGCGCTTAATGCGGACCCGCTCAAAAAATTCGACTGGGTAATTGAGCAAAAA
>JAYVFW010000588.1:0-7336 GCA_043772715.1 Phormidesmis sp.
CTTGCACGACTTTTTCTCGAAAGCTAGTGGGATACGCCTGCATTTCTTCTATTGACACGGACTACTTACTGTACTACATATACTTGAAAACCGCTGTATTTACAGTGTCGCCCCACAGATCGTAGGTAAATTTGTGGATGCCGATTACACCTGCTACTACCGGGTCGGTGCTAACTCCAATCCGCATGATAAAGGCTTCGCCCGTTTCGTGGTTAAACGTGTTGATCGCAGTCTGCATATCTAGTGCCATCGCCGCGATCGCCTCTGCGTGATTAGGGTTGGGCATCGGCAGCCCCCCCACTACCATGTAGGCATCTCCAATGGTTTTAATTTTCTCTAAGCCGTGGCGATCGGCGAGTTGATCAAAGGCAGAAAAGATCTTGTTGAGCAGCGTGACGATCTCGATCGGTGATTTTTGAGCCGATAAATGAGTAAACCCGACAATATCGGCAAACAAGACGGTAGCTTCAGGAAAACTTTCTGCGATCGTGCTGGGGTTTTGCTTAAGCTGGTCGGCAACGGGCTTAGGTAAAATATTTAACAAGAGACGTTCTGATTTTTCTTGCTCGATCTGGAGTTCTTTTAAGAAGGCTCGTTCGCGATCGCGCAATCGTTTTTTCTCAAGGCTGGCCTCGGTGCGGGCTTTGAGGAGTATGGGGTTAAACGGCTTAAAGAGATAGTCTTCAGCTCCCAGCTCGATGCAGCGCACTACGCTATCGATGTCGTTTAATGCAGAAATCATCACCACCGGAATGTGACGCAGAACAGGATTTGCCTTGAGATGCTCTAACACTTCGTAGCCCGTCATAAAGGGCATCATGATGTCAAGAAAAACCAAGTCAACGGGCTGCGCTTTGAGCAATTCCAGCGCTTGTTGCCCATTTTCTGCCATGACAATGCAGTGTCCTTGGCGCTGAAGGCGACGAGCGAGTAAATCACGGTTCGTCTCGATATCGTCAACAATCAGCACAGTTCCCGGTTCGTCGCTCATCTAATCGCCTCATTTAGCCAGCGCTGCGTTGAAAATCTCAATGCAACTCGTTGTTTAAATAACAGGTCACTTAGAAATATTCTAGGGGTTATTTCCCATCAGTATAAATTAGGGCTAACTTTCTGCAACGATGGTTGCGATCGGAGATTGTTTACTCGATCACCTGTACTGGAATTCGCATGGTGAAGGTTGTGCCTTGACCTAATTCGCTCTCGACAGTGATCGCGCCGCCCATCATTTGACAAAACTTTTGTGCGATCGCTAGACCCAGCCCAGTGCCGCCATATCTGCGAGTTGTAGACGCATCTGCTTGCACAAATGCCTGAAACAGGTTATCGATCTGGTCTTGCGTCATACCGATTCCAGTGTCAGACACTTTGAAAAGAGCGACGGGTAGCAGGGAGCCAAAATGCCGTTCTTGCTTTTCTACCGTCAGGGTGATCGTGCCGCGATCGGTAAACTTGATGGCGTTGCTGAGTAGGTTATAGAGATTTTGACGGGTTTTTGCGAGGTCAGCATAAAGGCTGCCAATCTGGTCATCGCACTCCACAACCAGCGTATTGCCTGTTTTTTGAACGAGCGGTTGAAGGGTGCTAACGACTTCTTGAACCAAACTCAAAAGGTCAAACGATTCTAAGTAAAGATCCATTCGTCCGGCTTCAAGTTTAGAGAAGTCGAGAATGTCGTTGATCAGCGCTAGAAGCTGTCTTCCTGCGCCGCTAATCTTTTGCAAATCGGAGACAAAGTTTGGTTGCTGAGACTCTATCGCCTCTTCTTGCAGCATTTCGCTATAGCCAATAATGGCATTCATCGGAGTCCGCAATTCGTGGCTCATGTTAGCTAAAAATTGACCCTTTGCCCAGTTTGCTTCTTCGGCGGCTTCTTTGGCTTTTTTTAACTCATCAGTCGATTGTTGAAGGGCAATCTCACATTTCTCTAAAGCGGCGAGCATCGTGTTAATAGTAAAGCCCAAATTTGCAAGTTCGTCATTGCCTTGCGCCGAAACTCTGAGCGATAAATCGCTGCTTTCGCCCACTTGACTGACTTCTGTGTTGAGTTGTGTGAGCCGAGACAGCACCAGCTTTTCTAGCAGCAGCAATGTCACGACTCCAAAGACTAAGCCAACCACCAGAATCAACAAACTGAGAAACCGAATCGTTTGTTTGCCCTGAGCATAGATTTCTCTGGGGCCTCTGACCTGCAAAATTAACGCGGGGTTGCCATAAAGGTCTCTCAAAAGCGCCGCCCCCGTGATCGTCTTTTCGTCGATCGCGCGGATGGTAATCTCTGCTTTGTCTAAGTCTGGAGGAGCGACTGCCCCAAAGCCTTGAGGTCTTTTGCCATCGCTCAAAACTTGAATCGTCAGGGGCATTTGAATCAACTTTGCGAGTCGTCCGAGTTCGTCAGCATTTAAGTAGCGACCGATAATCAACGTTCCGCGAATCCATCCTTTTCTTTCACTGGTGATAATGGGACGCGACGCAATCATCAGTGCGCCTTCAGGGGTAGCCATGATTCCGGCAAAGTTGCTGTCGAGATGGGTATGTTGCAGCAACCGATCGCCCACCTTTAAACGTTTCAGCAAAGCGGGTGGAATGGGTGTTTTTTTGCCGTTTTGCAAATCAAATCCAGTGCCAAAAACAATTTTTCCTGATGGATTGATGAAGGCGATCGCATTAACTCTGAGAGTCGCCAATTGCGTATCAATCAGATTAGACTGCACGAATTCTGCGTTCCCATCCTGCACAAATTGATAGGCATCATCCCAGTCTGACCAATCTGAAAACCGTGCGTTAAACTGGTTAAGGTTTTGAGTAAAGACACTCAACGCTCCTTGCGTGACCTGGCGCATATCTCGCTCTTCGGCTTGACGAGAGCTACCGAGCAGCAGCGTTGAGGAAACCGCATAAAGCACTCCATTGAGGCTCACAAGAGTGACTCCGATCACGAGCAGCGTCCTTCGCCGTAAAGTAAGAAAACTGCTCTTTTTAAGCCTCATGCTGCTGCCGTCTTTTTATAAGGGTAGTGGCAACTGACCTATTCAGTAGTTTGGCTATTTAACCAGTTGCTAATGCTTGGGCAAAATATTTGCGATATAAATTACAACTTGGCACCAGTTGCTGATTGTAGAGTCGCACCAAGCCTTTGCTTTGGAGCTTAAAAGCTTGAATCGCTTCGACTTCGACCGGAATCGGTGACAACACAACCCGCTTTAAAGCCACCACTAGCTCTGGATATCTCTGCAAATCCCATAATAAGTTTCGCAGGTGCCCGCTATAAATGCTGTCTGTGACGATCGCCGTCTCAATTAGCTGCTTTGAGGTCACGTCTTGCAAGCTCAAATGATGTAGCCCTAACTGTACCAAATAGGGATTTCCGCCTACGAGTGTCAATAGCGCTTTTGCACAGTCTTCTGGGTCATCGACTCCATAGCGTTGCGCTAAGTCTTGCACCTGCTCTTGATTAAAGGGTGCCAACTCGATCTCTAACCCAGCATTAAAAGGCGACTGGTGGATATTTAAGGGCACATACACCTCAGTGGAATGCACCAGCACAAGCCGCAGTTTTTGCCACAGATCGCTCTTGCCGTCTCCATAGCGAGCTTTCTCATACCAGGCTCTGATCATGCCAAAAAAATCGGTGGCAATTTCTGGGTAGTCAAACACGACATCGACTTCATCAAAAGCTAAGGCTATAGGCGTTTCGATCTCAGCCAGAATATATTTTTCAAAATAGTTGGTGCAGTTATAGCTATTGCCAAACAGATCATCCCAATATTTATCCACCTGATTGGGCAACCCTAAGTTTTGACTGACGATCGCGCAAAACCACTGCAAAAATCGCTTCAAATCGGTGAAGACGGTCGAATCTGCAAGCTGCAAGCTCGAAATGGCGGTGGCAAAATTTTGCTCTCGTGCCTGTGCCAACACGCGCGCTGCTAGAGATGTTTTGCCCATCTGACGAGGAGCCTTGATTCGCAGTAGCGCTCCTGGCTGCAAAATGGCTTCATAACAGATCGACTCGATCGGCGATCGCTGCACATAAAACGCAGAATCGAGCGGAAGTTGCCCACTTAAAGGCACCTGTTGCCGACTGCCCGCGATCGCCGCCTCTGAATCGGCATAGTCATCCACGCCTAGATTGAGGTCAAACGCCCGAAAGTAGTTTTCTAGGGTTTGCTGATCGACTGCAACTTTGCGGCTTCGCACTCTAGCAAGGGTGTTTGGGCTGAGTCCCGTTCGCTCACTTAACTCTTGAAGCGTAAACGCTTTCCCCAGATTGTTTTGGCTCACTGATTGCTGTTCTGCACTCTGCAAGCGCTGCCAGCCTTTTGAGCTAAGGGTAATACCTCGTTTTCTTTTGATTTGTTGAGGTCGCTGAGGCATTCGAGTAGTAAGTAACGACACGGGATAGACCAACGGAATTGAGTAGATTGATCAGCTACATAAAGCAGATACATAAAGCAAATTTTAATCCTATTTTATAGAGTCTATGCAAAATCTCTAATATGACTTTGCGATCGCCGCTTTCAATTGGCGAGTCTATAACCTATGCCCTTCAGACTCACGGCTAAAGACGTTTAGAAAGCAATATTGAACACTACAATTTTGTTAACCTGATTGGGCTATTAATATATTTATTAGCGTGAATTTGATGAAGCTTCTCGCTGCGGTTGCAAATCCGGGCTGCCCCCTAAATCCCTCAAAATTGGGGGACTTTGAACCTAACTTCTGGGCTTGAAGTCCCCCAAAATTGGGGGATTTGGGGGGCTGAAGCGTTGAAGAACGAAGCGAAAGAACTCATCGAACTGACGTGTCATTAGCGCCAAAAAGTTATGGGAGGTCACAATGCGATTGGATGCTGGGTGTGAAATCTTGTTTGAAGCGAGTGCCCCAACGCCCTTGATTCTCATGCTCAGACCTCGGAGTGGATTGGGACAGTGGATCTTTCGTGAAGAATATCTGCTAGAACCAAGCGTCCCAATGGTGGAATATACCGACAGCTATGGCAATCTGTGCCAGCGATTGGTGACTCCGCAAGGGTCGTTTCGAGTGCGCGCGATCGCCAGCGCCGAAACCGCAGATACGATCGATGTTCAACCCGGTGCCCCGTTTGTTCCGGTGCAAAACGTTCCCGATGACGTGCTTCAGTTTTTGTTGCCGAGCCGCTATTGCCCGTGCGATCGCTTAGGAGATTTAGCGACCAAAATTGTTGCCGACTGCGCCCCCGGCTATGACCAGGTAGAAGCGATTCGAGACTGGATTCAGACCCACATTGACTATCAATATGGCACCAGTGATGCTTCTACTTCAGCTTTTGAGACGGCTCAAGACCGAGTAGGCGTATGTCGAGACTTTGCCCATCTGGGGATTGCCCTGTGTCGCAGTCTCAACATCCCGGCACGAATGGTAGTAGGCTATCTCTACCAGCTTGACCCGATGGATCTCCACGCTTGGTTTGAAGCATTTGTGGGCGACTCGCAGAGCCAAGATCCCCAAGGGCGCTGGTTTACGTTTGATGCTACTCAGCCACAGCCACGAGGAAACCGGGTCACGATCGCCTATGGTCGAGATGCTGCCGATGTCGCACTCGCGACCCAGTTTGGGCCCTTGCAACTCAATGAAATGCGCGTGTGGGTTGAGCCTTCCCCATAAACGTGAATTTGTCCTATCACTTGTCCCAAGAAAAGAAGATGTCGTGGATAGAGTTGAGTCTAAACGCCACTCACGAAGCAGTTGATTGGGTATGTACACTGCTGGCTGACGTTGGCTACATCGGTGATATTCAAATCACCAACTATCGTCAGACCGATCGCGCAACGAGCCATGAGAACGATTGGGCATTCACGATTTGTTTATATTTATCAAATGAAGTCGGTGCCAATTCTCAGTTAGAAAAAATCGCAGACTTACTCTCACCCTTACATCGAACGGGACTGACGACCGCGCTCGAAGTTGCGACGATTGAAGAGAAACCCGTCGAGAGACGCGATCGCACTCATCGCATCGGACAGCGATTTGTGGTGAGTGCCTCTGACACGCTTTATCAACCCCAGCCCCACGACCTTCTCTTAAAACTCGAAACCTCTCTGAGTTTTGGGAGCGGGTTTCATCCAGCCACGCGGCTCAGTTTAGAATTACTTGAACGTCACGTTCGCCCCGCCATGCACGTTCTTGACCTCGGCTGCGGATCAGGAATTTTGAGTGTCGCGATCGCCAAGCTAGGAGCCACCGTTTTAGCCCTAGACAACGACCCCATCGCCGTACAGTCTACTCAAACTGCGGTTCAGCGAAACGGAGTCGAGTCGCAAGTCACGGTGATCGAAGGCAGTCTAGGACGAGGCAGCGACTTAGGGCACTGGATGGGTGGCACGACTCAGGAAAGGGTGCCAACGATCGCGCCAGCCGCAGACTTTGACCTGATCGCTGCCAACATTTTTGCACGGGTTCACATTGCGCTCGCCTCAGATTTTTGTCAAGCCCTCCGCCCGTCAGGAATGGCGATCGCGGCTGGGTTCACGATCGATTATGCAGATGAAGTGACAAAGGCTTTCACAGAGGCGGGGTTTGAAGAAGTCGATCGAGTGCGATCGCAGGAGTGGATTGCCCTCGCCTATCGCCTAACTACATCTTGAGTAAGGGCATGGCACGGTCGTGCCCATTATCCTTGCAAGTAATCGATATTATTTAATCCACGATCCTTAGAAGCTGTCCTTCTGTTTCCGCAAGGCTGCAAACGTCGCGATCGGATCGCGATCGCCCATCGCCTTTCTCACTCCCGGCTGATCCCATCGCAAAAATGGGTTCGTCTGTTTCTCGATTCCTAACCATGCAGGAATCGTGGCTTCATGCTGACTTCGAGCGAACTGGACTTCTGCAAAGCGCGATCGTAAATCTGCATTCTCTCGGTCGATCGTCACCGCAAATTTCAAATTGTTGAGCGTATATTCATGGGCGCACCAAACTCGCGTATTGTCAGGCAAAGCGCGAATCTTGCTGAGAGAGTTCACCATTTGAGCGGGCGTTCCTTCAAACAATCTGCCGCAGCCTCCTGAAAATAAAGTGTCACCGCAAAAGAGTTCTCCTGGCGCATCGACCTCGATCGGTGGAAAATAGTAAGCGATATGAGCGCGAGTGTGTCCGGGGACAAACAAAACGTCAGCCCAGCGATCGCCAAACTTGACGCGATCGCCATCCTTTAAAAAAATACTCTGTCCAGGAATTCTGCCGCGATCTTCTGCGCCCCCATAAACGATCGCGTCTGGGAAATAATGGAGCAGATCTCGATTGCCGCCAACATGATCACCATGATGGTGGGTATTGAAGATCGCAACCAGTTTTGCGC
>JAYVFW010000589.1:0-2604 GCA_043772715.1 Phormidesmis sp.
TCTGAACCTCTATAGCAATGGTGAAGCAAAGAATCGTCTCTGAAACCAAAACGAGACGTTGACCAAACCGATGAGTGCCGGAACTTCGACTAACGGACCTACCACAGCCGCAAACGCTGCTCCTGAGTTGATGCCAAACACCGCAACGGCAACGGCGATCGCCAGTTCAAAATTATTTCCTGCGGCAGTAAACGCAACGCTAGCAGATTTGGAGTAGTCAGCTTTAATCCGCCACGCTAGATAAAAACTAACCAGGAACATGATCGCAAAGTAGATCAGCAGTGGAATGGCAATTCGCACGACATCCAGCGGAATCTGGACAATCTTTTCTCCTTGCAGACTAAACATCACAACGATCGTGAACAGCAGCGCAATCAGGGTGATTGGGCTAATTTTAGGGATGAACTCCTCGTGATACCAGCTTTTGCCTTTGGCTCTGACCAAGAAGAAGCGAGTGAAATACCCTGCCAAGAAAGGAATGCCCAAATAGATGAAGACGCTTTTGGCAATCTCGGCAATGCTCACGTTAACGACACTCGACTGTAAGCCAAATAGGGGCGGCAGCACCGTGAGAAAAAACCAGGCAAACGGACTGTAGAAAATCACCTGAAAGATGCTGTTAAAGGCAACCAATCCAGCCGTGTACTCGGTGTTGCCTCGCGCCAAATCGCTCCACACCACGACCATCGCAATGCAGCGGGCTAACCCAATCAGAATCAGACCCACCATATATTCGGGGTAGCCTCTGAGAAAAGAGATTGCCAGCGCAAACATCAAAACTGGACCGATGACCCAATTGAGCAGCAGCGATAATCCGAGGATCTTGCGGTTGCGAAAGACATCGCCTAACTCTTCATACCGGACTTTGGCAAGGGGCGGGTACATCATCAAAATCAACCCAATGGCGATCGGGATATTGGTCGTTCCCACCTGAAACTGATGCACGAATTGCTCGATACTGGGAATGAAGTAGCTTAACGCCACCCCTAATACCATTGCTAAGAAAATCCAGAGTGTGAGGAAGCGATCGAGAAAGGAAAGCCGTTTGAGCGTTGATTGGGGTGTATTGATAGTCATAAAGTTAGTCTCCGCCTCCAGCTTTCCATGCAATCTCTTTGCTCGGTTGAGGATCAGGAAGCTTGCGAGTAACCGCAGCCGCTGCTAGCACTAGCAAGGTTGACACCCATAAGCAGCCCACCAACCCATAAAACTGATACACCACGCCAGACAGAACTGTTCCGGCTAACCGCCCGCCAGAATTTGCCATGTAGTAGAAACCAACGTTTAACGCTACTTTGTCGTCGTCAGTAAACGCTAGAACTAAATAAGAATGAACAGCAGAGTTAAACGCAAAGACAACGCCAAAAATCATGAGTCCAACCACGATCGCGACATTTGGCGGAACATTGAGTTGAAGAACGATCGCGATCCCTGCCGGAACTACAGTGAGTGCAGAAGTCCAAAATCGAACCGTTTTTGACTGAGGAGGCTGACCCGACCCAAACCGCCGAATCAGTGTTGGCGCTAAGGATTGAACAATGCCGTAACCAATCACCCAACAAGCGAGAAATCCACCCACTTGAGAGAATGACCATCCTAAGACACTGCTCAAGAAAACGGGCAATCCGACAACAAACCAAACATCTCTAGAGCCGAATAAAAAGAATCGCGCTGCGGAGAGAATGTTGATCTCACGACTCTTAGAAAAAAGTTGATTGAATTTAACCTTTGCCTTGATTTTGCCCATCCCCTTTGGCAAAAACAAGCCTGTAAACAACAACAGGAACAAGCCTCCTGCCATAATCCACAACGAGGTTACGAAGCCAAACAATCCAAGTAGGGCACTGCCTACAAAGAAACCTACCCCTTTGAGCGCATTCTTAGAACCTGTCAGAATCGCGACCCATTTGAACAAAGCAGAGTGAGCATCTTGCGGCACGACCAATCGAATTGCACTCTTGGTACTCATTTTGGTCAAGTCTTTGGCAATTCCTGAAAACGCCTGGGCAACCATCACATACAAGACAGCCAACCACTGCGCCCAAGCGGGATTGAGGAAGGACAACAAAACTAGAGAAAAGATTTGCAGCCCGATTCCAGTGTAGAGTGTGACTTTCAGCCCTAACTGCGACCCGATCCAGCCGCCTAAGAAGTTTGTGACGACTCCAAAGACTTCGTAGAACAGAAACAGCGAGGCAATCTGAATCGGGGTATAGCCAATGTTGTTGAAGTAGAGCAACACGATCAGCCGCAAAGCACCATCAGTAATTGTAAAGCCCCAGTAGGTAAGTGTTACCAGAATATAGTGCTTAAAATTGGCACGAGAAGCAGTAGAAGCTGTCATGAGAAATGAGGGAGTAGGTGTGCTGAATCTTCAGTAAAAGACGCTTTAACTCGAACCTATTTCAGACTGATCGCAACTTTTCTCGCCAGTTCCACCATGCGATTTGAGTAGCCCCATTCGTTGTCGTACCAAGCGAGAATCTTCACTTGAGTTTGATCTACGACCATTGTGGATAGTGCATCAATGATTGAGGAGCGAGGATCGTCTTTGTAATCGATCGACACTAACGGACGTTCTTCATAACCCAAAATTCCGTTGAG
>JAYVFW010000590.1:0-2596 GCA_043772715.1 Phormidesmis sp.
CAGGCAATGCCTTGGCGCAGGCTGATATCAATATCAATAACACCAACCTCATTCGCTTTGGGGGCAGTGTGACCGTACCAGAGAACCAAGTGGTTGAAAATGCCCTTGCGTTTGGCGGGAATGTTACGGTATCTCCAAATGCCAAAGTTTTGGATACTGCGATCGCGTTTGGCGGAGATGTCATCCTGCAAAAAGAAGCGCGGGTAGATGGTGATGCTTACTCCTTTGGCGGCAAAATCGTACAGGAACCCAGTGCGATCGTGAGCGGTGAACGCGCTACATTCAGCGATCGACATGGCATGATGTATGGTTCCGATCAAGGTCGAAGTAGCTTCTTCGCTCACTATTTCTTCAGTGCCATTTTTAGAATTAGTGCCGCCATAGCAGCAACTATTCTCGGACTGATTATTTTGCATACTAGCCCACAGTTCCTGCCAAATTTGGCTACAAAACTGCGTCAACACCCCAGTTTGACTGCTCTATGGGGGATCGGGGCGATTGTCGCCATTATCTTTGTCAGTGTGTTTCTGGCGATTACGCTGATTGGTATTCCCCTGATTCCACTACTAATTCTGACTGCGATTGTCACTTCTCTAGTAGGGTCATTAGGTGTGGCGCTTTTTGTCGGTCAACGCCTAGTCAGTAGTGGCGATCGATCGTTACAGCAGCAGTTCTTGGTGGGTTTGGCAATCCTCACAGTTTTGGCACTCATTCCATTTTTTGGAGGGCTAGTCGTTTTTCTAGTCAATCTGTTCGGGCTGGGTGTCATCTTGCTGTGGAAGTTTGGTAGAGAGAAAACGATTTCGGCTCGTTGATTGACCCTAAAAAACAAACCATTAAATCTAAATCAGAAACCTTCATTTGACCTTGTTTAAGTTTAAGAAAATTCATGATTTACTTGCCTTTGATTTCAATCCTGTTGCTTTTTGGACCAGCACTTGCAGCGATCTCCGTGACGCGATCGCTGACCACCCGTGGACATTTGGTTTTGTTGGGCACTTGTATCCTCTACGGAATTTTTCCATTCCTGGTCACTTGGGGAGGAATGGGTTTGGCTGAACGCTTTGGTTGTTCAGCGGAAGCAGTTCGCTTTCGTTGTCCGTCCTCATCTTGGCTTGGAGAAGTCATTTCGGGGATGTTTATGGCTCACTGGCTGGCAATCTTCGCGATTCCATCAGCCATTTTGGGTGCGATCGGACTCCTGGTTTCTTTGATCCTCAAGGTCAAGCGATCGAATGCCAATACTCCCGTCGTGCCAAGGGATATATTTTATCGCAGTCGTCATAAAGTTTTCGCAGGCGTGTGTTATGCCCTTTCCCGGCTATGGAATTTACCAGTCCTGGGTGTCCGAATTATGACCGTTATTTTGGCGATCGTCATCCCTGGATTTATTTTTCTGTACTTTTGGTGTTGGTTGGCATTCCCAATCGAGCCGCAATCTCAACAACCTGCGGGAGAACAATCATGAGTCTACGTAAAGATCATCAAAATCCTCACCACCCAAAAACCACCTTTGCCGGAAAGTTAGTTTGCCCCCATTGCCAAACGGCTTTTCCCATTACGTGGGGGCGATATTGGTCTGCACCCTGGGGAAATTATCGCTGTCCTGAGTGTAAGAAAATTTCTTATGCCAAGGGCAATTCGTTTTGGGTCTATCCAATCATAATTGGAGCAATGCTACTAGGCGGAATGGCTGCCATCACTTTATCAGTATATTTTTCCAACAGCTTTTTAATCGCAAGGCTCTCCTTCGTAGCAGGTGTCTTGTTCATCGGATTCCCACTGGATAGATGGTTCGATGGACATTTAAGACGACTTGAACCGAAGCGGGCAAAATAATGAGGACAAAGCGATACTGGTTGCTTACGTGCTTGGTGGCTTTTAGCCTATTCTCAGGCTGCTCTTTTAACATTGGTAATAACGGGGTTAGAGGATCTGGAATCGTCAAAACCGAATCCCGAAAAGTGGCTGGATTCTCATCGATTTCCTTTAAGTCCGTGGGCAAAGTCACGGTGCAGCAGACGGGAAAAGAGTCTCTCACGATCACTGCCGACGACAACATTTTGCCTCTTCTAGAGAGTCGTGTAGCAGACAACATTTTGTATCTCACCCTCGTGAATGATAGTCATTTCAACCCAACTAAGCCCATTGAGTTTGTTGTGCAGGTAAAAGGCTTAGAGAGCCTGAACACAGACGGGGTTGGCAGTATTGAAGCACAGGGTATCCAAGGCAAACGATTGGCAGTTGCGATGGATGGCGTGGGGGCAGTCACGATCGCGGGAAGCGCCGATACGCTGGATCTTAGCCTTTCCGGGGTCGGAAGCTTCCAGGGCGAGGCGTCCCAGACTAAGCAAGCGACAGTCCGAAATAGCGGCGTGGGGAGCGCTGTGGTCAATGTGAGTCAGCAGTTGGACACTGATCTATCCGGTGTGGGGTCAATAGAGTACGTTGGTTCTCCCCAAGTTCGGAAATCTGGGCGGGGCTTGGGAACTGTCAAGAAGCGGTAGCTTCTGTCAAAGCAAGTCTCACTCTGAAGCTGATGCAATTCAAATAGTGAAATTATCATAACTCCCATCATTCATCGCCGCAAACAAAA
>JAYVFW010000591.1:0-7296 GCA_043772715.1 Phormidesmis sp.
AAGCGAACAAGGCAGATCGAAGAGGATGCAGGGATGCAACCTAGACGGGGACGATGCTCCAAAAATTATCTGCCACCTACACCGTTTAAATTGGTATGATTATTTTCGAGAGATGCTGTTTGAAGTAATGGACTGGGGGTTGATGCCAGGGGTAATCACTGCCGATAGTTGGTATGCTTGTGTGGAAACCCTTACACTCCTGAAACACCAGGAATGGGGGTTTCTTTTTGCGATTGAAAGCAATCGACTGGTGGCGCTGGAGCATCAGGCCTATGAGCCAGTTCGCGATTTAGACATTCCTGCTGCTGGACGGGTCGTGCATCTCAAACAGGTGGGACGGGTCAAGCTGTTTCGGACGGTATTCAAAGACGAATTCCGCCACTATATTGTTTTCCTGCCTGACTCAACGGCGCTGGAGTCCTTCACGGAAGCAGAATTTAAGCGATTGCACGACCACCATTGGGGCATTGAGCAATTTCATTGAGCCGTCAAACAAGTTTGCAATATCGAGCGGTTCTACGTTCGAGACTATCATGCCATCCACACTCACATCTTTAGCGCCTTGAGAGCGTTTGTCCAATTGGAGTTCAAGCGAGTTGCGGGAGCCATTCTGAACTGGTATGAGGTGAAGCGTAACTTATTCAATCCACTCATTTCAGCGTTTATCCAAGACCATCTAGCAGAGATGGCTGATATTTAATCCACATCGCCACGCTTCTGTCAATGCGTAACTCCTAGATTTGAGTAATAGCTCCCCTAATGATCCTTGTTTATTTAAGACCTTCTGCACGAATCCGGGAACGCCCCCTAAATTCCCCAATTCTGGGGACTTTGAACTCCGGTTCCCCCAGAATTGGGGGTTAGGGGGCGAGATCTCAGGGTAGTTACGTCGAGAATTTTATTCATGCAGGAGGTCTTTAGTTTCTCTGCGATCGCGGCAGCACCTGTCTTTCTTGGTCTAGCTTGACTTTGAGGTTGACCAGTTCGCTGTCTTTGACATTGAGTTTGACGTTGAGTTCTCTAATGCGCCGGGAGAGAATGCGGATGATGTTGAGCGCAATTTCAGGCGTTTCGTCGATCGCTTCATAAAGCTGTTGCTGAGTTAAGACCAGACAATCACAGGCTTCTAAAGCAGTCACGGTTGCCGATCGTGGCTCCGCGTCAAACAGCGACATTTCTCCAAAAAATTCGCCCTTTTTAAGCAGGACTAAATCCTGATCGCCAATATGCACCCGCACCTGTCCGGCTGCCACCACATAGAGCGATCGTCCTTCTTGCCCCTGGGTAAAAACGACTTCTTTAGGGTTAAAGGCGTGTTCCTCCATAATCGAAGCCAGTCTCACCAAAAAGTCATCCCGAAGTTCCTGAAAAATCGGGACTCCTCGAACCAGCAATAATCGATCAAAACTGTTTAACATGGTGGCTTATGGGCGGACTTCTCAGGTCAAAACCTGGTTAAGGACGGGATGGGCTTAGAGGTCACTCCCAAATTTTACGGGGTGTTGCTGCGATCGCTACAGAGATCTTAGTTCTCCAGTGTTGGGCATATCGTCTTCTTCGAGCGCAGTGTGTGCAAAAGGAATCTGCTCAAGACCCAAAGTTTCGAGCATTTGCTTAACTTGCACCAAAACGAGCCGATCGGGATCATTTTGCAACGTAGGCAAAATTCTAGCCAGCGCACTGGGCGAGGCAAGCTGTAGGTAAGATAACACCGCTTCTCTGACAAACCCTCTGGGATGGCTGAGACTAGACAAAATTTGATCACTGGTCAGCCGACAGCGAGCGTGCCGCGCCACATGAAAACAACACGCCAGCGCCCAATCTGACAAGAAGTGACGCAGATCTAAAAGGTGACGCACTCGATCGTCAGAATTCATCGGCTCATAAGGAACCAGGCTAGCCAGATTTTGCAGTTTTTCACGATCGAGCGTGCGATCGAGCAGTCCCAACAGAGCCTGTTTAGAGGGAATATCGATCGAGTTGTCTAAAATCTCTAACCCTTGCGCTTGATTAGAGAGCGACCCCGACTGCAAGTTGAACGAAGCGATCTGAATCGTTCCCGGATCGTAAAGGAACTTCATCAGCAGAAATAAGCGCTCGATCGCGTCGGTCGGCATATCGCGCAAGGCTCGTCTCAGCAAGTCTGCCTCCTGCCCTTGAATTCTCCCTGGGGCAAGATCGACTAGCGCTGCATAGACTTGAGCAATCAACATCATCTCTTGATCAATGAGTTGCTCGATTCCTCGCCGACCTAACCGATCTAAGGCGATATCGATGCCGCGCTCTTGAGGGATTTTGAGCAAAATTCGCAGAAGGTTGCGGCGAGTTTCTCCCCAAGAGGTTTTTAAGCGAGCAATCAGCAAATCAATGGCTTCTAACGTGCCAATCTGCCCGATCGCGCCCCAGGCATAGCCGCGCACCAAATCTGACTGGTGAACATCTTCTGCCAGTTTCACCAACATCGGCAAGGCTTCATTTTCTAACTTGACCAGCGCCTTTTGAGCCGCGTCTCGCGTAGATTTATAGCCCAACCCTCGCAGCAGTGCAGGATAGTATTCTTCAAGTCGGGTGGCTCCGATCGCTTCCAACACGGCGCATCTGACTTGCAGCGATTGGTCTTGTAGAAGATTGGGAATATAAAGCCGCAACGCTTGCAGATAAAGGGCTTCACCCAGTGCCCGACAGCCCATCACCCGTTCTTGTCGCTGTTTGTGAGTCAGCATCAATCTGAGAGAATTCGTCGCTTCTGCCTTTTGAGTAGGCGTTCCGCGACGCAGCATCAACGAAGCCGCCGTGCCGCGAATGATCGGATCGATTGTTGCAGGCAGATACGATCGCAGTTGTCGCATATTGGGACTTGTGTCTGTCAGCCAGACATAGCGCAGAGCAACCGCCATGACTTCGGGAGTCGGCTGCTGATCAATCAAGGCTCGCACGTCATCTAAATAAGCTGGGTTGGGATAGTTGAGCATCACCTCCAAACTCTTTTGCTGCAAGCTAGGCGAAAGCATATCGAGCAGCGGAGACAGCACTTCGCCCACGTTTCGCGGGTCAATTTGGTTGAGTAGCTCAATGCACGATCGCTTATCGGCTTCGGCTCCCGGCTTCTCTAATGACTCAATCACGGCTCGCTTTAGTTCGCGCAGATCGACATCGGTGCCACTAAGTTTTCCACGCCCCGCATCAAACACGAGCAAATTTAAGTAATCCTTCTTCAGTCGTCGAATCGCCCAGAGCCAAAACAGCGCCAGCACAATCACCGCCCCAAAGATGGTAAGGTTTTGTGCCTGAGTGCCCTTTTGGGCGTAGACCATTAACAGCAGTGCCACGCCTGTGCCTCCGGTTGCTAGCGGCTCTGCAACGCCGCGCACTTTTGCTTGCAGACTGCCTCTCAGCATTTCGGGTATCGGCTGAAATAGCACCGGACTCACACTCGCAAATAGAGTGTAGTGCAGCAGTTCGTATAAAAATTTACGGGTGACTAAGCCCCAGAAGAGCAAAACCCACCCTTGTGTGACAATGCTGCTAATGACAATCGCGATCGTCAGCAAAATCAGCACCACAGGCAGCGCCATCAATGTGTTGAAAACCCCAACCCGCTCAATGACTCGACTTGAAAACATCCACTGTCCGGCAAGTTCACAGATGCCCAATATGCCATTCAGTACTGCGAGGAAACTTGCAATCTTATCGCCTTGGGCAGCAAATCCGGGTTGTTGTTCTAGCAGGCTGAGAAACTGAAAATCAACTAATAGCAGCAGCACCTGCGCCATCCCAAAGAAGATAATCAGCAGTCTCACATAGCTCTTCATTTCTCCCCGAACTCGACTCAGACTGGCATCTGACTGTCGGTCTTGACGACGACGATCGGGAAACGACTGCTGATAAGTTTGGCTCAAATAAGCTAGAACCCCTGCGCCTAAAACCATCATGCCAAACGAGAACAGAATCACCGTTGGCAAACCCTGAGATCGCGGCAATAACGCGAGCACGATCGGCAGCGAAAAGCCGCTGATAATGTCTGCCAGCAGCACACCGCTACTAATGAGTGGATAGGTGCGCTTAATTTCGCGGATATTAAACAACTGGTTTGCCGTGATCGAAGTGTTGATGTCATTGAGGACATAAATTGCCTCTAACCACAGCCGCAGCAGCAGCACAGTCGTTTTAAAAACGGAAACCCCACCGATCACCGCGACTTCTGAAAAGCCAAGCCCGTAATAAAACAGGAGCAAAGGGAGCGCCATCAGCAGCGCGATCAACACGATCACGCGTCGCAAAGGCAAAAAACGCTGCATCCAGGAGTAGAGAAATCCTAAACCGATGCTGATCGCTGAACTGGCAATATAAATTTTAGGCAGAGCATCTGCGCCATATTGCTCAAGAAACAACCCAACTGCGCTGACTTCTAGCCACATCAGCCCGATCGAGGTGATCGTGTAAAACGTAAACATGAGCAGCGTTCGTTTACTTTCTTCTGGTCGAAGGTTGATCCCTCGCAGAAGCTTCCGTCCGATCCCATTTTTGGCTGCTGACTGGTCGATCAATTCCATGAAGCGTTGTGTCCCGTACCGTGTTTTCGACGCGTCCCTGTTAAGACTTTACAGACAACCTCAGTATGCGGCGAACCCAGTGTGAGAATTTTGGGAGAATTCTGGAGGTCTTTTAGAGATGGCACCGCAATTTTACGGGGCGATCGCCCCCCATTCCCTAATAAGATTCCCAAATCGAGCCAAATTCTTGCCCCAAACTCGCAGGCAGTCTTTAAAAGTTCACGAATCCTACACGATCGATTCCCGTTGGTTAAAGCTCTATTTTATCTGGTTCAAGCATCTGAGGAACTCAGATCCATTGCGCTCGTCTCGGTGAGGAAATAATCTTAAAAAAAATGTTGTCTAGAAGCGTTCTGTTAGCTTTGTTTGCAATTTTCGTGCCGGGGTCTGCAATGGCAAATTGCGTGAATTTTGCAGATGGCACGATCGCGCCAATTAAAGTTAAAAGCTGTCAGGCGATCGACGGAGCAAAGCATCCGAAAGTTCTCAAAAGCGGTAATTTCAACAAGTTCGTGAGCCACCCTTACTGGAACTACAAAGCAGCCTACACGGGTGCATTAGTGACTGACACGGCAGGTCAGACTTTGCTGTACACTTCTAGCGCTTCCGATCCCTGTAAAAAATTTACCAAAAGCAAATCTGTTCAGATGCGAACCTACGCTACCTGTTGCGATACAGGTTCTTGGGGCAAGTGCGTTTTTGGTGGCAGGTGGCTAGGCGACGTGAAAGGCAAACGGATTGATGCTTTTCAGTAGTTTTCGTAAGCTGATAGGGTTTTCTCGTAGGCGATCGCTCTGCAATAAAAAAGGTATCGGAGTTTTTACCTCTCCAATACCCTGTTCATGCTCTAAAGATTAGCGAAATTGGCTTACTTCTTAGGAGCCATCAGCATCATCATGTTGCGCCCTTCTTTCTTGGGCGCTTGCTGCACTTCGGCGAGGTCTTGCAGATCAGTTGCCATGCGTTTGAGCAACACTTCTGCCAAATCGCTGTGCTGGATCTCGCGACCCCGGAACATGATCGTTGCTTTTACTTTGTCGCCTGCTTTTAAGAAACGCTCTGCCTGACTGATTCGCACGTTATAGTCGTGTTCCTCAATCTTGTAGCGCATCTTAACTTCTTTAACATCGACGTTGTGCTGCTTTTTCTTGGCTTCTTTCGCCTTTTTCTCTTGCTCAAACTTGTGCTTACCGTAGTCTACAATTTTGCAGACAGGCGGGTCGGCTTTGTCACTGACCAGAACCAGGTCGAGTTCCTTCTCGTCGGCAAGTTGCATCGCTTCACGAGAAGACATGATTCCTAGCTGGGCACCATCTGAGCCAATCACTCTGACAGTTGGGAAACGAATGCGTTCATTGATGACGGGAATGTCTCGGTTAGGTCTTTTTTCAATCAGTGGAGCCATTAATTATTATTGTTGAGGGTAAGGTTGACAACAAAGAAAATCGATCGTATCGATAAAATTCAGATGAATCGAAGCAGACCGGATTTAGCGACCGATGCGGGAACTAGTCTCGATCGCAGAATGACTGTATCTGCCATTCTACTCACGTTGGTCCAATTTCTCTCTTGTTCTTAACTTAAATTCTAACTGATGGAAGGCAGGAGTGGGGACGGGCAGCCGATCGAAACAAGGCGACCTACTCTCAGCGGCTGCCAAAACTCTTAGAATAGGGTCACAGACTGGAAACTGAAGACGCTGAGGAAATTGTGACAAACTCTTTACATTGGCGGCAGCGAGTGGGCAGCCAGCGAGATTGGGTTTGGCGAGGGTGGCAAACTCGCTACACTTATATGCGATCGCAACACGCTGAGGAAACCCCGCCGCTACTGTTGCTGCACGGGTTTGGGGCCTCGATCGGGCACTGGCGACAAAACCTATCGGTCTTGGGTGAGCATCATACGGTTTACGCCCTCGATATGCTCGGTTTTGGAGCATCCGAAAAAGCGATCGCGCCTTACAATGTCGCGCTTTGGGTCGAGCAGGTTTATGATTTTTGGAAAACGTTTGTCAGAGAGCCGATCGTTTTGATTGGCAACTCGATCGGTTCTCTAGTCTGCATGGCGGCGGCGGCGACCCATCCTGATATGGTGCGGGGTTTGGTGATGCTCAATTTGCCCGACCCCTCGATTGAAGAAGAAATGATTCCTAAGCCGTTGCGCCCAGTGGTGGCGACGATTAAAAGCTGGGTGGCTTCGCCGCTGGTGCTCAATCTGCTGTTTCAGTTCGTGCGAAAGCCGGGAGGCGTGAAACGTTGGGCCTCGATCGCCTATGCGAATTCTGACGCAGTGACAGATGAGTTGGTTGAGATTTTACTAGGGGCGGCTGAAGATCGGGGATCGGCACGAGCGTTTTGTGCGATCTTTAGAGCGATCGTCGCGCCTAAATTTGGGCCTAGTGTCAAGCAGACGCTGCCTCACCTGCAAGTGCCCATGTTGCTGCTGTGGGGCAAGAACGATCGGATGATTCCGCTCAGTCTAGCGGCTCAGTTTGGGCGCTATAATCCCAACTTGAAGGTTGTAGAAATCGAGAATGCAGGTCATTGCTTGCATGATGAAGCACCTGAGCAAGTCAACCCAGAAATTCTAAACTGGATTGCATCGTGGTCTAGAAAGAGGTCTGAAAAATCTGGCGTTGCTGAATACAAATATGAATTGCCCCCCTAGCCCCCCAAGTTTGAGGGGAACCAGAATCTTAAAGTCCCCCAAAATTGGGGGATTTAGGGGGCGAAAGGATTCAGCC
>JAYVFW010000592.1:0-2591 GCA_043772715.1 Phormidesmis sp.
CTCAAATTTTGTCCGGAGTATTGTCAAAACTTCCAACAATAATGGGGTCACTCCTCTCGCTTACTAGTTGTTAGCGAGAGGAGTGACATCGAGTGACGATAGCCGACCGTCTTCCATGTGAATGATGCGATCGGCGAGATCTAAAATGCGGTTGTCGTGGGTGACCAGCACGATCGCAGAACCTTGTTTTTTTGCTAGATTGTGCATGATTTCCACCACGTCGCGTCCTGATTTTTTGTCGAGAGCGGCAGTGGGTTCGTCAGCTAAGACGAGTTTGGGATTACAGACTAAGGCACGGGCGATCGCGACTCGCTGCTTTTGTCCACCCGATAATTCGCTGGGATACTGAGTCGCCCAATCTGCCAGTCCGACAGCTTCGAGCATCGCCTCTGCCCGATCGCGTGACTCGCTAGCAGGAATCTCGGAGTGTAGCTCGATCGACATTTGCACATTTTGCCAAGCTCTCAGCGAGTTGAGCAAATTGTGCGCCTGAAAAATGTAGCCGATGTTGCGCCGCAGTTCGACTAATTTGTTTTCTGAGCCGCCCCGCAACTCTTGCCCCAAAACTTTGAGACTGCCTGATTGGGTCGATCGCAACGCCCCGATCAGGGTCAGCAAAGTGGTTTTACCAGAGCCGGACGGCCCGGTCATGATCACAACTTCGCCCGGTTCGACGATCGTCATTACATCAAATAAAATTTGTTTTCTGAGCCGCCCTGTCCCAAAATAATGACTGACGTTCTCAATAGTGATAATCGGCTGCAACATAAACGGTAATGCTTAAAAGATATCTGCTGGATCAGCATCTTGAACTTTGCGAACGGCAACGGCTCCAGAGATTACACACATTAAAATCGCTAAACAGAGAACTTAGGATTGCGCGATCGAGCGTCATCGCGATCGGTAAAGCGGTGGCTTTGCGAGTCAGATTATATAACCCAATAGACAAAATATATCCAGGAATGAAGCCCATCACCGCTAAGATAATCGCTTCTTGAAACACAACGGATAAGAGATAGCGATTTTTATAACCCATCGCTTTGAGAGTGGCATATTCAGCCAGATGATCGGTGACATCGGTGTAGAGAATTTGATAGACGATTACCGTTCCGACGACGAACCCGATCGCCGTTCCTAGTGTAAAAATAAACCCGATCGCCGTGCTTTCTTTCCAATAATTTTCTTCAAGCGTGATAAAGGCTTTTTTAGACAACACTCTGACATCTCCGACCACAAAATCTTCCTTAGTCTGGTTAGCTGTCTTCTTAGGGTCGGTTCTCAACTCACCGGGTAAATTTTGCTTAAATCGGTCTAATGTTTTCTCAAGATCTGCTCCTGACTTTAGCTTGACTAGACCAATATCAATCAAACCCTTTTTGCGATCGGAAAAGATGCGACGAAAGTTTAAATCGCTCGTGATTAAGTTGCCATCTGCCCCAAATGAAGCGCCTAAACTGAATAACCCGCCGACTTCGACGCGACGGCTTTCGATCTCGCTTTTAACTAAGCCGCCCGTCGCTTTCAGCGCTTCAAACTTTTCAGCGATTGGACCAAATTCTTCACGAGAGGCGCGATCAAATAAAACCACATCAGTGAGCCGCAGTTGAGCCTGATTTTCCTTAACTTCTGGCAGCGAGAAAACACTCTCTCCAGGTACCATCCCAATCACGAGAATGCTACGGGTTTGCGACGTGGGCGGTCCTTTCCAAAAAGGATTTTTCCAGATGCCAAACCCTAGGTAGATCGGGCTGATAGACTCAACACCAGCAAACCCCATCGACTGATAGAGCCGCCGATCGGGAAAGCTTTTCATCGAAATTAGCGAGGTCGATTGTGGGCTGATCAGAAAAATGTCGCCCTCTAAATTTTGATGAAGGGTGATAGCGCTCTCAAACAAAGCGTCTTGAAACCCCAGTTGCAAAAACATCAAAATCACTGCAAACCCAATGCCCGCGAGTGCCACGAGCAAACGAACAGTTTCACGCTTAAGCTGTAACCAGGCGAGAGGAATCGCAAACATTAGGGAACGATCGCAACTTTGACTTGAAGATTGGTCAGCCCCGCAACGGCTTGACTGTTATCTAAACGCACTTTAACTTCCACAATACGAGTATCAGTCTTATCAACTGGGTCGGAGTTTAAGACTTCGTTTTTACGAATTTGCAGCCCCACTTTATCGACGGTTCCGGTGATCTCTCCCGGAAAAGCATAGCTCGTGATCTTGGCTTTTTGTCCGGGTCTGATGCGATTGATATAGTTTTCGTCAACCTCAGCGACGACATACATCTGTCCGGTTTTGCCTAGCTCTAAAATGCCATCGTTGCCAGCCACCTCGCCCGGATCGGTGTGAATTTTTAGAACTTGACCCGCGATCGGCGCGCGCACCACCGCTTTCTCTAACTCAGCTTTTGCCTTTTGCAAATTTGCATCTGCCACCTGTACTTGGGCAACGGCTTGCTGCACATCGGTTGGGCGCACTTCAGCCACGCTGCTTAAAACTTGTTTGGCTCCTTCTAGCTCCAGTTTTGCCTGCTCTGATGCCTGTTTTGCTTGCTCTCTCAGATTGGCTTTAGTTTCATAGATTAACTGCC
>JAYVFW010000593.1:0-7279 GCA_043772715.1 Phormidesmis sp.
GTCAACAGCATTTTGAAGCTGAATTCGTCGCAGGGATATCCAGGTGACTTGGAGTTAACCGCAACTCATCAGGTCAAGAAATCAGGATATCGAATCATTCCGATCGATGTTCCCATTCCATTAGTTGATCAGCACTGGGTGGCTTATGCCGATGTGACGATCGCCAAACTCACCTGGCAAAATGGCGAAACGCAGATCACTTTTAGCATTAGTCGTATCTACGAACAGCCGTTTTTAATCAAAGCTTAAAGCGTATAAGTGAAATCATTCACAATCATTCCGGGAACCCAAGTGCCGCCGAGATTGCGATTTTCATAGGTGCCCACATCAGGAATAAATTCTTGGAAGTTGGTCAACGCTGCTAAATTTTCGCCCCAAAATTGGTAGAGGCTATCATCAAACCGCAGGTTCTCGATCGGGGCAACGATTTCACCATCTTCAACCCAAAAGCAAGCATAGCGAGTCATGCCCGTAATCCGCCCAGTGGGGCGATCGCTCCAGTTCAAGTAGTGCAGATTAGAGAGATATAAGCCCGTCCCTAATGTTGCCAAAATCTGATCACTCGACAACTCGCCGGGAGAAATTTCGGGCGATCGCAACGTCTCTCCTTGATCTGCGCCATTGGCGACCAGCTTATATTCTTTTGCCGTTTCAGCAGAAGTGAGCAGATTCACTAGCTCACCTGATTGGACGATCGGCAACTCTAACGGGGCAACTTCGCCTAACTCGTTAAATCGCGGCACTAGCCCATGCCGAAAGTTTTCGCGCAGGGTGAATTGAGGCGAGAGTTTCTTTTCTCCGCGTCGCATCGCGCCCAAACAACTGCCGCCCTGCTGATAAGATGCCTGACTCACACCGCCCCAAGACAGCATATAAACCAGTTCGGCGATCGCAGCAGGTGCTAAGTAGGTGCGATAGCGTCCTCGGCTGATCGATTTTGGCGGTTGGCTGAGGCGATCGAGTTGCAGTCTTGATGCCTGAATTTTAGCCGCGTAAGCAGACTGATCCCAGCGATCGCCCGCGAATGTGCCTTTGACCGCTTGACCATCTGGGGTAAACAGCGAGTAGTCGAGCGAGAAAGACTCAGTTGCAAACCAGTGTTTTTGCCCAACCGAATCGGCATAAGCTCGAATCATCAGTCCGGCCGCATAAAGTCCTGTGAAATCTAGATCGGCAACTACAGGCAGCAAGGTTGGCACCACTTCGTCGATCGTCAAGAGTTGCCCCGTATAGATTTCCTGGCTCGTTGCCTTGCCAGACGGCAGCACTAAATAAGGGTTTGCTGGAAGTTGAGACACGTCTTTTCGCAGCGCCTCTAAAGCGGTTTTGGCTCTGGGTCGATCGACCTCCAAATCTCCAGTAAAGGGAAACTGATGATCGCTACTGCGCTGATCTCGCATCAGTGTTAGAGACAAACTGCCATCGTTAACCGATCCGGTTTGGCGAACTTTGGCGTGATTAAATCGCGTAAATTGGCTTTGCTCACTGTTGAGGCTGAGGGTGAAATGTTCGTCAGGTTTAAGCTGATCGGCGATCGTCTCTACCAATTGATCAAAGCTGCTTTCTAAGAAACTCGCTGCTTTCGTCATGCTCCACCTCCAAACACTTCAACATTGGCAAACACTGCGATCGGTGAACCGTGTCCGACTCGAATCGCCTGATTGGGTTCACCTTTGCCGCAAAACGGAGTGCCATACATCTGCCAGGTGGAGCGATCGCCCACTTTGACCAGGCTGCCCCAAAACTCTGGCGTGACTCCTCGATAATTGGGGTTTCGCACAGTTTTAGTCAATTTGCCCTGCTCAATCAATCTGCCATATTCGCAACTGAACTGGAATTTATGACGCTGATCATCGATCGACCAAGAGCGATTTGCTTCCATAAAAATGCCGCGATCGACGCTGGCGATCGTTTCCTCAAAATTGCCGATTCCGGGTTCTAGGTTGAGATTGCCCATGCGGTCGATCGGCGGACGGTTCCACGATGAGGCTCTGGTGCTGGCGACTCCCAAGACTCCAGCTCTGGCTTGACTTTCGAGACTGCCTACACCGCGCATCAAGGTGCCTTCTTTGATCAAATATTCACGAGTTGCCGGGGTGCCTGTGTCGTCAAAGCGATAGCTGGCAAACTCTCCGGGCACGGTCGGGTCGAAGGTGATATTCATCAACGGTGAACCATAAACCCGCTTGCCAAAATCTTCTAGCTTGACAAAACTACCGCCTGCATAGTTGCGCTCGTCGCCTAAAATTCGGTCTAGCTCTAGCGGATGCCCCACACTTTCGTGAATTTGCAGCAGCATTTGGTCAGGCGCTAACACCAGAGTTGTCGTTTCAGTCGGACATTCTTCTGCGGTTAGCAACTCGATCGCTTGGTCGCCAATTTGTTTGACTCGCTGCCACAAATCAGGCGTGACCAGATGCTCAATGCCGCCTTGATAGCAGTGAGCCAAGCCGCCGTTGTTCGATCGCCGCTGCACGATCGCGCCTTCTTGAGCCGTCGCTGAATAATCGGTGCTAATCATCCAAAATTTTTGGTGCGCTTCAGATCCGTTGCTGCTGACAAACCAGGTTTCGGTTTCGGTGACGATCGCCGTTGCACTCGTTTGAACGATTTGATCAGAAACTTTTAGCGTCTGACAAATCTTGGTCAAAATTTCGCTGATCTCGCCAGGAGTCAATGCATCAAATGGCTTGAGAATGGGCGAAGTGTAGTCTTCGACCACTTTGGGACGGGCAGACAGCGGCGTTGGGTGAATGTTCCATTCGCTGGCGGCGATCGCTTGGCGTTGAGCCGTTAAAGCTGCCGTTTGAACGCTTTCTAAGGTCAGCAAATTGGTCGCACCATAGCCAATTTGACCGTTTACCAACACTTCGACCATGATGCCCTGGCTAGTCGTAGTGCGGTTATATTCGGGGATGCCATCCCGAACGGTGCGATGGGTAGAGGCTTCCTGAGTGGCTCTTAGCCCTACCCAGTCGGCTGAGACGTTGAGGGCGGAGAGCAAGTTTGACAATTCAACAATCATGATTTAACGCTCGGAGAAGTCATGAACATTTTTCGGCTTTGCTGAACGATGGGATAAATTCGCCCCCTAGCCCCCAATTCTGGGGGAACCGGACATTCAAAGTCCCCCAGAGGGGGATTTAGGGGGCGTTGCTGAATAGCGCGATCAATGATTCATCCCGCTATTCAGCAACGCCCATTTTGCCTCTGCGAATAGGTTCTACCGCAGGAGAACGATCGCCATAATCTCTAGTCTAACTTCGATGCCAAAGGGTTTCACCCCCCGGCTTGTCAATCAGCGTAATCCCTTGAGATTGAAGCTCGTTGCGAATGAGATCGGCTTCAGCAAAGTTTTTGACGATTTTCGCGTCTCGTCGTCGTTGAATTTCTGTCTTGATCGCAGCATCTGACAGCCCATTCGGTGTGATGGAATCTTTGTCCGGCTTGGCTTCTAAACCTAGAACTTGGGCGAGTTCTATGAGCGTTTGCCACTGCTGCTTTAAAGTGTCAGGCGATGCATCAGTTTTGCCTTGATGAACCAGAAGATTTCCTTCGCGCTGCAATGCTTTGGCAACCTCAAATAAAACTGCCAATCCGCTCGAAGTGTTGAAGTCGTCATCCATTGCCACCTGGAACTGCTCCGAGATAGAAGTTTGAGCGTCTGCTCGATCGTGCCATTCCAGACGATCGCCATATTCATAGCCGAATAAAAGTCCTTCTTTGAGCGTGTTCCAGCCATTTTGAGCGGCAGTCAGCGCCTCATCCGTAAAATCGATCGGCTTGCGATAGCTGGCTCCCAGCACAAACAGCCGAATTACCATCGGGTCGATGGCTTTACGATCGAGCAAGTCGCGAATCGTGGTGAAGTTGCCGAGGGATTTTGACATCTTTTCACCGCCCACATTCACCATGCCGTTATGCATCCAATAGCGAGAGAGCGGCTTACCCGTGACTGCTTCTGATTGAGCAATCTCATTTTCGTGGTGCGGAAAGATCAAATCATTGCCCCCAGCGTGAATGTCGATCGTATCGCCGAGACGTTTGCCACTGGCATCTGCGAAGCACTCGCGCACCATTGCCGAGCATTCAATGTGCCACCCCGGACGACCCGCTCCCCAAGGCGACTCCCAGGCAGGTTCGTCAGGTTTGGCTGACTTCCACAGCGCAAAATCAGCCGGATCTCTTTTTTGTGGCTGGTTTGCTTCGTGTGTGGCTTCGACTCGTCCACTCGCTCCGGTCTGCATCTCGTCTAGCTTTTGCCCAGACAGTTTGCCATAGCTCGGAAAACTGCGAACCGAGTAGTAAACATCTCCCGCAGTGGGGTAAGCGTTTCCGTTTTGCTCTAATTCATGGATCAGGCGTTTGATGCCATCGATCGTATGGGTCGCACGGGGATATTCATCTGCCTCCATCACGTTTAACCGCGCCATATCCTCAAAATATGCCTGAATATAAAACTCAGCCACGGCTTCCATTGAGGTGCCTTCTTGTCGCGCTCGGTTGAGAATCTTGTCATCAATGTCGGTAAAGTTTTGCACATAGCGCACGTTATAGCCGCGCCATTTTAGATAGCGACGCACCGTATCCCACACAATGCAAGCCCTGGCGTGCCCCAAATGGCAATAGTCATAGACGGTTACGCCGCAATAATACATCCGCACCTGATGGGGATCGATCGGGTCAAAGACTTCTTTGCGACGAGTCAAGGTATTATAAAGCGTTAAGGACATAAGAGTCAGAGTCGGAATGGGGCGATTGTCTGCGAGTGCTTATCATACAATCGTAGATCAGCAATAATAGGAAGGGAGCGATCGAGAATTTAACAGAAATTATTCTGGCTCTCGACCGTCTTAGTTTTTTGATGTTTCTAGCAAGCGCGTTATGCAAACAGCAGCCACCTCTTCTACATCAGCAATGGATGTCCCTAAACATGGGCTTCCCGTTACCATCATTACAGGCTTTTTGGGTAGCGGCAAAACCACGCTTTTAAATCACATTTTGACCAATCAGCAGGGAGTCAGAACTGCCGTGTTGGTGAATGAGTTTGGCGAAATTGGCATCGACAATGAACTGATCATCAAAACCGATGACGATAACATGGTCGAGCTCAGCAACGGCTGTATCTGCTGCACCATTAATAATGATCTGGTAGAAGCCGTCTATAAAGTCTTAGAGCGGCAAGACTCGATCGATTACCTCGTCGTCGAGACGACTGGGCTAGCCGATCCGCTGCCCGTCGCGATGACGTTTTTGGGCACCGAACTGCGCGACATGACTCGACTCGACTCGATCATCACCGTGGTGGACTCAGAAAACTTCAGCTTAGATTTGTTTAACAGCGAAGCGGCTTATAGTCAGATCGCCTACGGAGATATCATTCTCCTCAACAAAGCAGATCTCGTTGATGAAGCCGATCTTGACTCGCTAGAAGTGCGAATTCGTGATATCAAAGAAGGCGCAAGAATTTTGCGAACCGTGAAGGGGCAGGCACCTCTAGCAGCCCTTCTGAGTGTGGGATTATTTGAGTCAGATAAATATTTTGCTGAAGAGGCTGAGAAGTCCGATCACCACGATCACAATCACGGAAATGATGATCATTCTGATTGCGATCACGATCATGGCAAGTGTGAACACGATCACGATCATGAGCATCATCACCACTCAAATCACTTAGAAAATGACGGCTTTACGTCGGTTTCTTTTGAGAGCGATCGTCCATTCAACATTCGCAAGTTTCAGCACTTTTTAGACAATCAGTTGCCGACGAATGTGTTTCGCGCTAAAGGCATTCTCTGGTTTGATGAAAGCCCCAAGCGTCACATTTTTCACCTCAGCGGCAAGCGATTCTCGCTCGATGATGATCAGTGGGTCAGCACTCCCAAAAATCAACTGGTGCTGATCGGGCAGGGTTTAGATCATGAAGCCTTGCGATCGCAGGTAGAAAGCTGTCTCACGATCCCCTCTGTCAGTCGCGGGAAAGGATTTGGAAAATAGCGTTGAAGTTTTAGTCTGCCAGTATCAAAGCTGTCTCGCAAACGGATCAGCCGAGGTGCTGGCTTATTTCTTGGCGAACCCGATTGCTGGCGTGAGCGTCGTCGGCAGCGAATGTCAAAGACAGTGCAATATGGGCGCAACCGTGCGAATGTTGCCCGACGAAGTTTGGTATTGTCGAGTCAAGCCTGAACATGTGGCAGCGATCATCGAGCAACATCTCAAACAAGGCAACCCGGTGCCAGCACTTTTGCATCCTCGATTTCACTAAAGATGAATTAAATTAACGTGAGTTCGACGAGTTTTTTCGCTTCGTTCTTAGCGGCTTCTGCCCCCTAAGTCCCCCAACTTGGGGGACTTCAAGCCAGAATTTCCGGTTCAAAGTCCCCCAATTTTGGGGGATTTGGGGGGCTTCCCGAATTCATCATCGGAGTGAACCACTTCTATCGAACTCACGTTAAATTAAGACCAAAATCTGCGTACGGGCATGGCACTGCCGTGCCCATTAACCTTGCCACTAACCGACACGATTTAATTCACGATCCTAATAGCCCACTGCCGCTAGATCAAGCTGATGTGAGTAGGCAATCCGCTTAACTTGAGTCTCCCAAAAGCCATTGGGGTAAAGATTCAGCAGCCGGAATCCAGGTTGTTTGGAGTCGATCGAGAAATCGTGGCTTTTCGGCTCAAATTGAATGCACGTTGACGGGGTTCCGAGATAAGTCACCCCGCGTCTTTGGCGCTGAAATTCTTGATGAACGTGACCAAATAGAACGAGCTTGACCTGAGCGTGACGATCGAGCACCGCAAATAACGCTTCAGGGTTTTGCAAAATGCTCGTGTCTAGCCAGTCCGATCGCATTTGAAAGGGAGGATGATGCAGCGCGACGATCGTCGGCTGCTCGGAATGCTGGCTAAGATCTCGATCCAATCGGCTTAACTCGCTGGGCAAAAGTGATCCATGCACACAGCCAGTTTCTTGAGAATCGAGCAACACAAATCGCCATCCGTCTGCCGCAAACGATCGATCGGGGAAGAACAGCGGGTGAGTCAGCGATCGCTCCATCTCCTCAAGTTCAGCATCGTGATTGCCCGGTAGCCAATAAACCGGAATGCCGAGCGGGGTGAGCAGAGCTTGCAAGCGATCGTAGGATTCGGGCGTGCCATCTTGCGAGAGATCGCCAGTCAACAACAATAAATCAGGTTGGGGAGACAGTCTAGACAGATGCTCAAGCAATGCTTGAAACGAGTCTGTAGTCGGCATTCCCAACAAGTCTTGGTGGGA
>JAYVFW010000594.1:0-23610 GCA_043772715.1 Phormidesmis sp.
TAGGCGTGATGGCTAACAATCCGTCCCTGTCCCAATTGCCCTTGCTGCGAGTTTTGACTTCCACGAATGTTAAACATTGCGGCATTTGAGATTGAGCAATCACGTCGATTTCTCCCAAGCGACAGTGCCAGCGATGATGCAGAATTTGCCAACCTTGCGATCGTAACCAGTCTGCAACAAGTTCTTCTCCTAGAACGCCAATAGTCGCCCTGGCGTTTTTAGCAGAACTGGAGAATGCCGATGAGTCCACAGATTCAGGTACTATCAAAGTAGATAATTTGGGATAAACCCGTCTTCGCTATCTGACGGTTTACTCTCAAGGTGCCCAGATTATTTGCTGGAATAAACTATCAGATTCAAGATATAAAAAATGAGCCGTCATCATAACGTCCTATCTGTTCGATCTAGGCAATGTTGGTTTGCTGAGTTGCGCCTAGCCATCTCTTTGCTGATGAAAAGGTTTGTTCTAGTTTTGTTGTTTTGGCTGTGGGTTGTGGGCACGATTTCTGACCCAGTTCTCGCCGAAGACTACGACAAAGATTTCTTGGTTCGCGCTGACTTTTCTAATCGAGTGTTGACTGATTCTAGTTTCACGAAGGCAAATCTGCGAGAGATTAACCTTAGCAACAGCGATCTGCGAGGCGTGAGCTTGTTTGGTGCCAATTTAGAAAGTGCAAATCTGCAAGGGGCAAACCTCAGCAACACCACATTGGACACGGCTCGATTTGTGAATGCAAATCTGACCAATGCCATCTTAGAAGGGGCTTTTGCCTTTAATGCAAAGTTTGAGGGAGCGACGATCGACGGAGCCGACTTTACAGAAGTTGAGTTTCGAGAAGATGCTCAAAAGCTGCTCTGCAAATCAGCAAGTGGGACTAACCCTGTGACGGGACGCAAGACACGAGACACGCTTTACTGTGATTAGAAAAACTATTCGTTCATTGTCTTATAAGTTGCTACTGCTGACGGTGAAATTCGGTTGAGATAGCGGAAGATCCAGTATTTAAAAATCGTATCTAAAATCACTGGAAACGTCGCAATAAACAAAAAGATGAAATCGCGACTAGCCGGAAGCCCAAAGTGTTTTGCGATTCCTTCTAGCAACACTTCCCAGCCGTGAGGAGAGTGAAATCCCACAAAGACATCCGTGAGCAAAATAATGATAAATGCTTTAGCGCTGTCACTCAAACCGTAGACAATTTCATCAATAAAAGACTTGAAAATAGCAATCTCTCTTTTGCTTTTGAGTAGCACGATCGTCAGCGCGATCGCCGCCAAAATATCGGAGATCCAGTTTTTAATTGCATCTCCACTTTGATAAGCAAAGGTTTCTGCGATCTCTCCTGCTTTTTCCTTGACTCTGGCTTCGATTTCTTCACCCACGATCGGAGCGCGACCCAGAGTTTCACTGACTAAGTTTTCAAACTTAAGCCGTTCTTCATAGTGTTGTAGTTCTCCAAGAGCCTCTTCTGCCATCTCAGAATTGATGAAAATGCTCCCCTGATTTTCAGCTTTAAATTGCCTAGAAATCGCCGCTCCGAAGGCGAAGTGGTTAGACAGTAGAATGTTTCTAGAAACTTGCTGCACTAGCAACGGGACTAAAATCAAAGTTAGAATAAATCTTAGTGCTAAAACAGTTTTAACTTTAGAACTCCGAAATGTTTGAACGACTTCCTGTTCAGATTTTGGGTCTAAATCTCGCTTGAGACGATTTAAAGTTCCTAAAATTGATCGAGGCAGCAAGCCCGTTTTATCAGAAACCGTTTCAAAGTCTGCAATTCGATCGGGGCTAGGCGAATAGGAAACCGCATCAATTTTTTCAAGATCAAGGTTCGCAGCACCGTTGCTGTTGTCTTGAATCGGAACCAATGAAGTTGAAGAAACTGTCAACAGATTTTCTGTGTGATATCTCGCTAACACCTCGTCAATAAACCTGAGCTTCTCGATCATGATGGCGGGTTTATCTCTCGCCATTGGCACTAATCGAGAAGAACCCACTTCAGGTGTCTCGATCGTTCTTAATGGGTGATCGGACAGATCAGGATTCGTGACATTTAAAGTTGATCGGCTGAGTTTAAATTCTGCCAGCCCTAGCCGCACTGTCTTGAGATATTTCTTCAGATCCGCTTCAAAAAAGGCGAACACATTCGGACTCATGTTTGTCGAGTTGGGCGCGATCTTTTTGCCATTAAAATGTTCATCTTCGATCGCTTTAATTTTTAATGCAGAATCATAAGCTTGATCTAAAGCGCGATCGGGTGTTTCTAAATACCACCGTTCGGCGCGAGTTAAATAGCTCTTAAATCTAGCAAAAATTGATGTTTTCATGGCACAAACTTAAAATCGCTCTCCCTCGGCTGTAGTGATTTGACCACAATTTGCTGGTCAGAGACAAGTTATTTATCCGCTCAGTTGCAGCAATCACTGAGTAATATTTAACACGGTATAACTGAAGAAATCATATTGGTTAAAACGGTGTAGAGAGAATAAGCCAAGCCGTTTTGAAATCGGACGATCGCTGACACAGTTTATTTTAAACCTGCTTTTTCTAACGATCTACGATAGAGAGAGCCTTAGCATCTATCAACGTCGGGCGTTGTGAGTGTCAAAAGTTGGAGTGCTAAGTATCCTAACAAATTCATCTAGGGCTAATTTGTGCTTTCACAATCTATTTGGGTCATCGGTGCGACACGAAGCGGCAAAACAACGCGATTAGTCCGTCAGTTTTGCGACTGGGTTCGCCCTGAGATCGAGCCACCCTCCAATCAGGCAAACATCAGTGTGCTGGTGCTGTCGGCGATCGGAGATAACCGCCTCGATCTGGTCGATCGTCTGACAGCAGCCACTCAAGGCAAGTGTCCTTTTAGAGCCACGACTCCCCTAGGATTTTTTGAAGACGAGGTGATGCTGTTTTGGTCGCTGCTGATTCAAAACTTGGGGCTAAAAGCCCAGTTTCCAGTCAGACTTCGCCCCGAAAACGAGCAAGAACTCGCCACTCGCCTTTGGAGAGTAGAACTGGATGACGCGATCGGGCGATCGGGCATCTCAGAAGCGCGGCTCGTACGACGAATTCTAGACTTGATGCAGTTAGCAAATTTAAGCGGAATCACGATCGCAGACATTCCGACTCTTCTAGAACAGGGCTTGCCCAAGCAAATAGACGAACCGGGGAACGACCTGCCTTTGCCCTACGAAACGGTCTGTGAAATGCTCCAACGCTGGCGTACGTGGTGTCTGAGTCGTGGGCTGCTGACCTATAGCTTGATTGCCGAGCTATATTGGCGCTATTTGCTGACTGACCCAACCTATCAACAACACTTGACTCAGCGCTATCAGGCAGTCTTAGCCGATGATGTCGATGAATATCCCGCGATCGTCCGTCATTTGTTTGAGTTTTTGCTCAACCACAATGTTGCAGGAGCCTTTAGCTTTAACGCTGATGGAGCCGTGCGACAAGGGTTGGGGGCAGATCCAACGTATTTGCAGGAGTTGGCTTTGCGATGTCAGCAGGAAGTTTTGAGCGATCGAGTCGTCACCTGTCTCGCTGATGATCTGAGTGAATCGATCGTAGAATTAGTCACTGATCCGGTCTTCTTCGCCACGCTCCCGGAATCTATCCAGACTATTCAAACCACAACTCAAGCTCAACTGCTTCGGCAAACTGGGGATGTGATTACCAAAGCTATCCAGTCAGGACAGGTTGAGCCGCGAGAAATTGCCTTGATTGGCCCAGGTATCGATCCGATCTCTCGCTATGCGCTGGCTGCTATTCTCACCCGCCGAGGCATTCCGGTCGAAACACTCAATGACCAACGACCCCTATCTAGTAGCCCAATTATTCGATCGCTGTTGACGCTGCTAACGCTCGTTTACCCAGGCTTGGGGCGATTGGTCGATCGAGACACGATCGCCGAAATGCTCGTTGTCTTGAGCCAAAAATCGAGTTCACTCTCGCCCGATCGCGATGACGAACCTCCTGCGTCCTTTCACCCGTCATCGTTCCTAATCGACCCAGTTCGCGCGGGACTGATCGCCGATCACTGTTTTGAGCCTCACCCCGATCGTCCTGGTTTGCTTCCTGCCGCAACCTTTCCGCGTTGGGATCGGTTGGGATATCAAACCACTAAAGCTTATGAGGAGATTGTGCTGTGGATAGACGGGCAGCAATCTCAGCTATCACAACGGTTGCTGGCGAGTCCGGTAGTGTTGCTCGATCGAGCCATTCAACGGTTCTTTTTAGGCGGAAGTCATCTGCCTTTTGATCAACTCGCTGCTTTGAGAGAACTGATTGAAACCGCGCAGCACTACTGGGAGGTGGATGCTCGGCTGAGAAAAATCGACAAAACCGATGCGCCTCCTTCAACGACGGTGAGCCGATTTGTGCAACTGCTGAGACAAGGCACTGTGACCGCTAACCCGTTTCCGGTTAGACCGATCGGACCTACTAGCAATGCTGTCACGTTGGCAACAGTGTTTCAATATCGGTCTAGTCGGCGTTCACACCGTTGGCAGTTTTGGCTAGATGCGGGGTCAACTCGCTGGCTGAGTGGCGTAGACTCGCTGTTTGCGGCTCCTTTATTTTTGCAAGACTGGTCGGGCAAAACCTGGACAGCCGATGACACGCAAACTTCTAACGAGCAGCGCTTAAGACGAATTTTGCTCGATCTATTGGGTCGTGCAGAAGAACGGATATTTCTCTGCTATGGCGACTTAGCGACCAACGGGCAGGAACAGACGGGCGTTTTGACAACGCTGGTGAACGCGGCGATTCCGATCGTGTTGCCCCCTTCCGAAGAAACAGTCGAACCCGCGATCGCTTAAATCAACACCGCCAACAACTCAGCCTCAATCTCTCGCGGATACAGAAGCCAAACTTTTTCCACGGGTTGAGTCAACGTTTTGACGAGGGGGGATAACTCACTGATTTCTTGTAGACCCGTTGAGGTTTGGAGGTTAATTCCTCGCTGATAGAGCGTGTAGCCTCGATTGATAAAGGTTCTTAGCCCCGCATAATAGTTGGGGACAAATCCAGCTTCAGTTAGCAGGTGGTGAACTTTGTCGAGCAGCGCTTGACGATCGCTTTCTCCTAAGTGGCTGACCTCTAGCGCCTTTAGCAAGTCTCGATCTAAAAAACGCCGACACAAGTCAGCCAGAACCCTATCAGAATGATGTTGCCAGCGCTGTAAATGGTAGACAAACACCCCATCATCGGCAGACAAATATTGATCGAGTGTGATGTGATTGCAGTTTTCACTCAACCAGGCAGTAACGGTTTCATCGGCAGTTAAATGTCCAGCCTGAAGCAGAGTGCGGGCACGATCGCACGCTTGATTCAATACCCAAGTCGCCGCAATATTTTTGGGATGGTTATAAATCTGGGCATACATGAAATATCGGACGATCAGGTAATGCTCGATCGCCGCGATACCTTTCTGCGCCACGACTAACTGCTGACTGACCGGATCGTATCTTAATGCCATGAGAATGCGATCGAGGTCAATCTTGCCATAAGAGGCTCCCGTGAAGTAACTATCGCGCATTAGATAATCGAGGCGATCGCAGTCAAGCTGACTCGACACCAACTGCGACACCAACGGCACCGGGTATTTTTTTAAGTAGGTTTGTTCAATTTGATCCAACAGATTTGGATGAAAGTGATCGAGCAGTTCACAAATCGGCTGATATTCTCGCAAGATGCGCCGAGTCCAATGTTCGTGATCGCAGCCAAACACTTCTTCAGCCGTGTGGCTAAATGCGCCATGCCCAATGTCGTGCAACAGTGCCGCACACAGCACTACAGGACGATGGACTTGTAGTTGAGGATAGGATTTGGCCAAGCGATCGAACGCCCGTCGAGCCACTGCCATCACGCCTAACGAATGGGTGAATCGCGAACCCTCTGCCCCATGAAACGTCAGACTCGCTGGACCTAACTGCCGAATCCGTCGCAATCGCTGAAACGCAGGCGTGTCGATCAAGCGGATCAATAATGCTTCGGTCGAATCGCTGCTGTTAAGAGTAATCGCACCGTGTAAAGGATCGTGATAGGTTCGCTCAGAGTTGGGCAGCAAAAGAATGAACGGTAAAGGACAGTTGAGCGTTTTCTCTCTAACTCGCGCCTGCAACTAACGCATCCGACTCGATCGCGTCTATAGCCGCTTGATATTGGCGATCGTTTGGCGTTCCGATCTGGTCAAGGGTGATTGGGTCGAGCGGCACCACTTGATCCGGGACAATTCCTAATTTGTTGATATCTTTGTGGCTCGGAGTCTCGTACTTTGCGACGGTTACAGCCAGTCCCGCTCCATCTGACAGATCAAACAGAGATTGAATCAGCCCTTTGCCAAAGGTTTTTTCACCCAGAATAATCGCCCGTCCGTTGTCTTTCAAGGCTCCTGCTAAAATCTCGCTGGCGCTGGCAGTGCCCTGATTGACCAAAACCACCATTGGGTCTTTAGTCAGAGCATCTCCCATCGCTTCAAAGCTGCCCATCGTGCCTTGACGGTTCACGGTGTAAACGATCGTGCCTTCATCAATCCACAGCCGAGCTATATCAATTCCAGCTTGCAGCAGCCCACCGGGATTGTTTCGCAAATCTAAAATGTAGCCATCGGCTCCCTGGTTTTCAAGCCGCGCGATCGCGTGTGCGACCTCAGCCGTAGCGTTGGCGTTAAATTGACTCAGCCGTAAGTAGGCAAGTTTTTTGCCATCGGGTTGAGGACGCAGCTCCGCGTAAACCGGGTTTAACTCGATGCGATCGCGCACCAGATCAATATCCAAGGCTGCTTCATCTTTCCGACTGATCGTGAGCGTGACGCGGCTGCCGATCTGACCACGCATCCGTTCTGCCGCATCGTCGAGTGACAGCCCTTCGGTCGAAACGCCATCAATCATCAAAATGCCATCTGCGGGGCGAATGCCTGACTTGGCGGCAGGCGATCCTTCAACCGGAGCAATCACCCTCAGTCGCTTTGTTTCTGGGTCTAACGAGATTTGTAACCCTACCCCCGTCAGTTCTCCAGACGTGCTGGTTTGCAGACTGCGATATTGATCGGGCTTCAGCAAGCGAGTAAACGGATCATCTAACCCCGCGATCATCTGCTGAATTGCGGCATAGCTGGCTTCGCGGTTAGGCAACGGTTGCTTTAGATATTTCTCTCGAATTGCCCACCAATTTTGGTGATTAAAGCTGGCATCGACATAAGCGCGATCGACCAGCCGCCAAACTTCGTTGACCAGCCGTTGCTCTTCGGTAAAAGCGTCAGCAGAGGGAGCGAAAATGCCCCAGATGAGAGCGATCGCCAAACCAAACTGAGACAGTGAGCGAATCCAAGAAAAACGTTTTCCCATAATAGTGATCGATCCTAACTGGAAATGTCCGCAAATTTCTAGCTTGCCAGAGAGATGTGAATTTTGTTTAACAAATCTTTTACAAATAAAGCTTTTCTTTACAAACGTTTAAATAAGATTGGGGCTGGAGGTAAGCTCTCAAAATAGCTAAAGTTTAGCGAATTGCCGCTTCCCACAATGTAATCGACCATTGGGCTGTGTTACATTTTTTATGAACAGCAATCATCTTTAGGAACGCTTGCTTTATGGCAAATGTGTACGACTGGTTTGAGGAGCGCCTCGAAATTCAGGCGCTAGCCGAGGACGTAACCAGCAAGTACGTGCCGCCTCATGTCAATATCTTCTACTGCTTGGGTGGAATCACGTTAACTTGCTTCCTGATCCAGTTTGCGACTGGGTTTGCGATGACTTTTTACTATAAACCAACTGTCGCCGAAGCCTTCTCCTCGGTGCAGTATTTAATGAACGACGTTAACTTCGGTTGGCTAATTCGTTCCGTCCATCGCTGGTCTGCCAGCATGATGGTGCTGATGATGATCTTGCACACCTTCCGCGTCTATCTAACGGGCGGCTTTAAAAAGCCCCGTGAGCTGACCTGGGTGACAGGTGTGATTTTGGCGGTGATTACCGTTTCCTTTGGGGTGACGGGTTATTCTCTACCTTGGGATCAAGTTGGCTATTGGGCAGTCAAAATCGTGTCGGGCGTGCCTGAAGCGATTCCTGTCGTGGGCACCTTGATTGCTGACTTGCTGCGTGGTGGTGCGAGTGTGGGTCAATCGACTCTAACTCGTTATTACAGCGCTCACACGTTTGTGTTGCCCTGGCTGATCGCCGTGTTCATGCTGGCGCACTTCTTGATGATTCGCAAACAAGGTATCTCTGGTCCCTTGTAATCGATTTTGGGTTTCAGATTTTGGATGACGAATTCAAAATCGCGAGTCTGAAATTTGCTTGCTGTTTCCTTACCTGCTGATTTCCCTCTTAAGGAGAGCCTCTTTCAACCATGGCAACTGTTAAGAAGCCGGATCTAAGCGATCCTCAATTGCGTGCCAAGTTGGCAAAAGGTATGGGTCACAATTATTACGGTGAACCCGCCTGGCCCAACGACTTACTTTATATCTTCCCAGTCGTGATTTTGGGCACGATCGCGCTTTGCGTCGGTTTAGCAGTGCTTGACCCCGCATCGATAGGCGAACCTGCAAACCCCTTTGCAACGCCTCTAGAAATCTTGCCAGAGTGGTATCTCTATCCCGTGTTCAACATCCTGCGGGTGGCACCTAACAAACTGCTGGGTGTAGTGCTAATGGGTTCTGTGCCCCTGGGTCTGCTAATTGTTCCGTTTATTGAAAATGTGAACAAATTCCAAAACCCTTTCCGTCGTCCGGTTGCTACCGCAGTTTTTCTGTTTGGTACAGTTGTGACGCTTTGGTTAGGAATTGGTGCAGCCTTCCCGGTGAGCCAAGCGCTAACCCTAGGCTTGTTCTAAGAGATTTTTATAATCTCAATTCTGGTGCCTACAATTCTCTTTATTTTAGGAGAATCGTAGGCACCACTTTTTTATTGGTTCGTTGAAATTGCAGCGTTAGAACAGAAATTTTAGAGGGTAATTTTCATGACTGCCCAAACAATTCAATCTCAAGAATCTCTTCAAGAAAAACGCGATTACACTCCAGAAGAGTATTTGGAACTGGAGGAAAAGGCAGATTACAAAAGCGAATATGATGACGGAATTCTCACACCCATGACAGGCGGAACGACAAACCACAACCAAATTGCTGGAAATTGTTACGTTGCGCTAAGTATTGGTCTTAAACAACAGAGCTTCAGAGTTTTCTTTGGTGACGTGCGTTTGTGGATACCAAAAACTCGGAACTTTAAGTATCCAGATGTAATGGTAGTCGCTGGAGAACCAGAGTATTACGACGATCGTAAAGATACAATTATGAATCCTCAAGTCATTATTGAAGTGTTGTCAGATTCGACTGAAGCGTTCGATCGAAGTGAAAAATTCAAACTTTATCAAACGATTCCAACATTCCAGGAATATATTTTAGTCAGCCAGGGTAAAGTTGAAATCGATCAGTTTTTTAGAATCGAAAATAAACGTTGGTCACTTTATGAACACGACTATGAAGATGCTGAACTAACTTTGAAATCTTTTGAGCTGTTAATTCCAATTCTAGATATTTATGACAAAGTTGATGTCGAGCAGGAAAGTAAGTAGCCATTGAGCGGGTATTGCTGCCGCAGACTCAGAAGCTAGCAGGATTGCTTCTTTCGGAATGTCACGAAGCGTAAAGAATGATTGCGATCGTCCGACCCACTACCCCCGCTTTAATTTGCTGCATCTCTTTCTATGCAAAGGTTTGATTGGTTTGTCTCTCTTTGGATGATTCGATTGAGCAAATCAGGCGATCGCCCACAGGCTCGTCATCTCTGAGACAATCGGTAAGCGATAACAATACATCTCAGTCAGGGAAAGGATACTAGGGAATCATCTCTACACCACGCCCTCGACACCCCAAGAATTCAGATCAGACAAGGGAGACACCGTATGAAATTGGCTTACTGGATGTATGCAGGTCCGGCTCACATTGGCACTCTCCGCATTTCCAGTTCTTTCAAAAACGTCCATGCCATCATGCACGCCCCGATCGGAGATGACTATTTCAACGTTATGCGCTCAATGTTGGAGCGCGATCGTAACTTCACTCCGGTGACGATTAGCTCGGTCGATCGCAATGTGTTGGCACGCGGCTCTCAAGAGAAAGTGGTGGACAACATCACCCGCAAGGACACGGAAGAAACGCCGGACTTGATTGTGCTGACTCCAACCTGCACCTCTAGCATCTTGCAAGAAGATCTGGCAAATTTTGTGCAGCGAGCGCAAATTGATACGAAATGCGACGTGCTGCTAGCCGATGTCAATCACTATCGGTTTACAGAACTGCAAGCAGCCGATCGCACCCTTCAGCAGATCGTTCAATACTACATTGCAAAAGCGAAAAAGAAGGGTCAACTACCCGAAGGCAAGACTGAAAAACCCTCGGTGAATATTATCGGCATCTCTTCTCTGGGATTCCACAACCAGCATGACTGCATTGAGTTAAAGCGCTTAATGGCAGACATCGGCGTTGAGGTGAATGCGGTCATTCCTGAAGGAGCCTCGGTTCTAGAGTTAAAGAATTTGCCGAGAGCCTGGTTTAACTTGGTGCCCTACCGCGAGATTGGCTTGATGACCGCCGAATTCTTAAAAGAAGAATTCGGGATGCCTTATGTTGATATCACGCCGATGGGTGTGGTTGAGACGGCGCGATGCCTTCGCAAGATTCAAGAAGTCGTGAATGCTCAGGGTGGTGAGGTGAACTACGAAGCGTTCATCGAAAACCAAACCCTCTATGTATCTCAAGCGGCTTGGTTCTCACGATCGATCGATTGCCAAAATCTCACAGGTAAAAAAGCGGTGGTCTTTGGTGACAACACTCACGCGGCTGCAATGACTAAAATTTTGTCCCGCGAGATGGGCATCCACGTCGTCATGGCAGGAACCTATTGCAAAGCCGATGAGAAATGGTTCCGCGAGCAGGTGAGTGAATATTGTGATGAAGTTTTGATCAGTGACGACAATGGCGCAATTGCCGACGCGATCGCTCGCATCGAACCCTCAGCCATCTTTGGGACTCAGATGGAACGCCACGTCGGCAAGCGATTGCGGATTCCTTGTGGGGTGATTTCGGCTCCGATTCACGTTCAAGATTTCCCGATCGGCTATAAGCCTTTCTTGGGCTATGAAGGCACCAATCAGGTCGCTGATTTGGTCTACAACTCCTTCACCTTGGGCATGGAAGATCACCTGCTAGAAATCTTTGGCGGACACGACACCAAAGAAGTGATTACGAGAGGAATGTCTGCCGATTCAGATATGAATTGGACGAAAGAAGCTCAACTAGAGCTAAACAAAATTCCGGGGTTTGTGCGCGGCAAAATCAAGCGAAACACCGAAAAGTTTGCGCGCGATCGCAACCTATCCGAAATTACAGTTGAGGCAATGTACGCCGCGAAGGAATCGGTTGGAGCTTAGGATCGTGGATTTGTTAAGGTGCAACTTTTTGCCCTCACCCTAGCCCTCTCCCCAAGGAGAGGGAACTGGACTCTAACTCCCTTCTCCTTGGGGAGAAAGGTTGGCGAGGGCTTCGCCTCACTTCGTGAGGAGGGCGATTCGTACCATCATTCAGCAACGCCAAGAATAGCTTCTTTGTTTTGACGGTAATTTTTTAAATGTGTGGATGCGCTATTATACTGCCCGTCCGAACTCGTGGCGATGGATGAACAATCCAATCAAACCTTAAATCAGCAGTGCCCCTCTCAGACTGGTCAATATTTCGCTTCTTTCACCCATACTGACGAGTTTCTGGCACAGTGATGAGTCTCAAAACTCAAAATTTTCTAACGGCTGGTTCCGAAATTTTATCTAGGCGTTAGGCTTAGAGAACCCCTAGAAATGAAGGTATCCAAAAATGGCAGCTAAACAGGAATTTGGCAGTTTTCAAGAACTACTCTCAACCTCTGAAGTGCCGCTAGTCGTCGATTTTTATGCGCCTTGGTGTGGCCCTTGCCAATTGATGGCATCGATCTTAGAGCAGGTCAACGACGAGATGAAGCAACAGATCAAAATCGTGAAGATCAACGTCGATAATTACCCTGATTTAGCGAGTCAATATCAGGTTCACGCCTTGCCCACGATCGTCGTCTTCAAACAAGGACAACCCGTGAAAAAAATTGAGGGCGTTGTGAAATCGCAACAACTCGTTCAACAACTGCAAGCGATCGTTTAGTTTGGCTCGTTTCTAAAACCGCGCTTCATACTCCACCACAGCGCGATTGTCTCCAGAGAAGTCAGTTGAGCTACGCAAAAGCAACTGATCATTAATGCGATAGATGATTCCGACTTGCGTTGGTTGATCAGACGTTAAAACTCTCAAGACCGAGGCAGACAGACTGGGGGTGATATCAACCGCTAATTCGGCTGCAAGACCCAGAGTCGAATTGCCTCTTCGCTCATTGTTCAGCACCGTCGGAAAGAGACGAAACTCACCAAACCCCAAGGCATTGCCAATAAACCCTTGCACGTTGGTTAAGAGGGCAGACCCCGCCAGGTTGGCGATGCCTAAAGTGCTGTCGCCTCGACCCAGAGTGTTGACAAAGCCGCCGCCAATCAGCCCGATAATCTCGTTTTGACTTCGACTAGGGCTGCTCGTCAGTTCTAAATTGTCAAACAACTGACTGGCAGGCCCGGTCACGACCGCTTGAACGCGAACCGTTTGCAGAGCACCTAAACTGGTTGCCAGCAGCGAATCGTCGCGCACCTCACCCAGCGCATTCCCGGTCGAGATGCGGTTGCGGGTGACTTCAGGCACCGAAGCAATCAGACGAATATTCAGCGTGGGATCAAGCCCTTGCCTCCGCCTAAACTCTGCGGTCTGACGATAGCCTCGTGCCAGCACAAACTGAGTCGTAAATAGGTTGACCTGCCCTGCGGTTAAATTAATCACGCCTTCGGGTTGGAGATTGTTGAGCGTGCCGTTGACGTTTAAGCTGCCTCTGGCGAGAAAATTGATGATCGGGGCACGAGTCACCCGGACGCGATCGTCCAATTCTAATTTCAAATTTCTAAACTCGACGGATGGCTCTGCTTGGGCTTGAGCTTCTCCCGGTGCCGCCGTTCCGCCTGCTGTAGCGGCTTCATCTGAAAGCAGAACCTGCCCATTGGTTAAGCGAATCGCGCCGCCAATTTTTGGACTGAGCGCAGTTCCGGTAACCGCGACATTGCCGTTTACGCCCCCTTGATAGATGCCTTTGAGGTTGAGCGCAATCTGATCAAGCGAGACGGCAAGCGGTTTAGTCAGATCAGGATCGTTGGGTTCCAACGCTGAAAAAATTGGCAATACGCCCTGCGCTACAACCTGTCCCTTGCTGAACTGACCTTGCAGAGATTCAACATTGATGCGATCGTTCAAAAAGCGAATCGTGCCGTTTACATCAGTCAGCGGTTCGGGCAGAGCTTGAGCGGCGATCGTAGCGTTGGCAATGGTGGCAAACCCAGTCACCTTGGGCTGCAATAAGGTGCCGTTGACTTGAACCTGAACCTGTCCGGTGCCGCCTTGCCACGCGATCTGCGGAGTCAGCAGATTTAACAGCGTTAACCCTTCGTTTTTGACATCAAGGGTCACATTAATCTCATTGCTGTCAGGAAAAACGGTGGAAAAGGGCAGTTTAATCGGAATATCTCCCGCAATGCGGAGCGGTTCAGGACTCGAAATTTTGATGGTGCTGCCAAAATTTAGCCGAGCGTCAGAATAATTAAAACTGCCCGTCGCTGATTGAATGGGGGTGCCGTTGAGATCGCCATCTGCGAGGGTGACTTCTCCGATCGCAAACGGGTTATCGGGTGTGCCTGACAGCGTAGCGGTGCCGTTGAGGTTGCCACTCACGCCCAGAGGCAGCGGATAGAAATTATTCAGTTGCTCGATCGGAACGTTAACGACTTGCAGTTGTCCCGATTGTTTTTCGCCCCCTAAACTGCCAGAGAAACTAATAGCCGACTGCCCCGACTTAAGCTGCAACGGCAGCAGAGTGATCACGCCATCTTCAAAGCTGCCTCTGACGATCGCTTGTTCGGCGCTCAAGACTCGATTTGGGTTTTGCCTCACTTGATTTTGATATACTTCCGCAAAGGCCGGAAAAGGTCGCCATTCCACGTTTTGCCCCTGCAAGTCAAATTCGGCTTTGACTCCGGTTTGCTGAGATGCCGCAAAGCTGATGGTGCCGCTATAAATTCCGCGTACGTCTGCCAACTCTGGAGTGGTCAGGTTTTGGCGTTGATTAGCCACCTGAACCAGCAGGGCATTGATCTCAGAAAAGCGCCGCAGTTGATCCAAGAGCGGAGATTGAGGCAACCCGACTGCAACGGGAGTTACTTCTGCCGCACTGGTATAAGTCGGTGCCTTAAACCCTCTTGAGAAATCGCTGAGGTAGAAAATTTGCAGGGTTCTGAGAACGTCTTCAAGGTTGCCCTGGGCGATCGCAACGTTGCCTTCAAACCGAGGGCTGGAGCGCAAATCTAAATTGCCTGCCAGGGTATAGTGACTGTTGCCGTTCTGCAAAGTCGTTTTTGCAAACCGATATACCCCATTGTCATTCACAAACTGGGTTTGAATGTTCTCACCCTTAAATGCCCCGATGCGAGGATTAGCCACCGCTAGCTTGCCATCAATCACCTGGAGGCGATCTGTGTCGATATTTAAGCTACCAGAGAGTTCCCCCCCCAGAGGATTCAGCCGCGCCAGTTCTGCACCCGGAATGGTGAAGCCGTCTAGCGGCAACTGCTTCAGGTCAAGGCTGAAAATATTGCCGCGGGCTATGCCGACTATGGTTGCCTCTCCGCGTCTAACGTTGAGCGAGATGGGCTTGTAATTAGGATCGAGTGCGAGAGCGATGCGATCGCGATTTCCGGTCACATCGATACTAAACCCCTGAGTCGGAGTCAGCCGCAGATCGCCCGTGAGAATGGGGTCAAACGTAATGCCGTTGAGTGACAGCCCTCGCACCGTTACGTCACTGGTCACTTTAGGAGCCGCCGGAGTGCCCGTCAGTCTGCCAGCAAAATCGACGGAACCCGTTAAGTCAGTCACCGGAGGACGAGGAATCGGCAAAGCGGCAAGGTTATAGTCAGTGGCTCTGATGTTGAGATCCAGCGCCGTGATTTCGGGGGTTCCTTCCAGGTTGGCAAACACTGAGCCATTAGCGCTAAAGCCAGGAGCCGTCGCGTTTTGAATATTGACTTTACGCCCATCCCACTGAAGTTGAGCGACGATCGGCTGGGTGATCAGCGAAATGCCTTCTGACAATCGCACCTGTCCATCGGCTCGAACCGCAGATGCCGTAAAGGAATTTACCGAGCCAGATAGGGCAACATTGCCGCTCAAGAAACCGCGCAGATCGGGTGAAAAGCGATCGAGCTGAACGCCTTCTCCCTGCACCTGAGCTTGCCAGCGCCCAGCATTTGAAGCAATTTGAGCGTTGACGGTGCCGTTGCCCTGGGTGAGCTGTGCCTTCCCAGTGGTCTGAATATCGGCTAACTGAAACGAACTCGTCGAACCCGCCAAATTAAAGTTGCCGCTGACCAATCCCTGCACTTGTGACGAAAATCGACTGGCTTGAATGCCGACTGCCTGCACGGTTCCTTGCCAGCGATCGCCGCGACTGCGGGCGTTTGCAGTCACGGTCCCCCCCGCGACTTGAGCCACCACGTTTCTTAAAAAGCGGTTGTCTCCGACAATTGCGACTTCTCCAGTCGTGGGATAAGTCGCTTCGGGGGCTTGAAACTGGGCAACGGTTTGAACATCCTCGATCGCGCCAGAAATCCGGGCTTGGGCGTTGACTCGTCCGACAGTGATGGGCGGAGCGGTGCCATCGTTATAGAGCTTCGCGATCGCATCACCCGGCACGTTGGTTGCCTGGAATCTTAGGTCGAGCGATCGCGGTTCACCCAAACTAGCTTGTCCTTTCCCAACGACCTGACCCCCGACGGTAGGCGTTGCTTGAATATTCGTCACCGCTAAACTCAGCGCACTGGCATCGAGTTTAAAGTTAGCGCTAACTTTGCTCAGAGCGACGCGATCGAGTTTGGCAGGTCTTGTGTTGGTGACCGTTCCAGTCAGAATTGGCTTGTCAATCGCGCCAGTGATCTTTGTGGTTGCCTGAACTTCACCCGACGCAGCAAACGGAAGCTGAATCGCAAACGTTTTGAGAAAATCTTCAACTTTAACGGCTTTGACTTTCGCTGCTAAATTAAAGCCTTTTTTCGTGTCAACCGTCCCATTTGCCAAAAAAGGGATTTTGCCGAGGGAAGCCGTGACTTTCTCTAGCGTGATTTGCGTCTCGTCTAGCTGGAGGTTCCCGGCAGCGCCAGTAAAGGCTTGAGGCAGTTCTGGCACTCTCATCGTTACGTCTTTAAAGTCTGCCGTTCCGGTTACTAACGGCTGATCATCTCCTCTCAGTTTGACGTTGACGTTCCCATTCACGCGACCTTTTTCGAGATCGATCGGAAGTTTGACTAAGCGATCGATCTCCGATACGAGAAAATTTTGTCCTTGAATCTGTAAATTTGATTGCAACTTCTGATCTCGGAGCGTTTCACCTTTGAGATCAAAACTGCCTTCATTGGCAGAGATTCCGCTGGCTTCGTAGGCAAAACGACGATTGCTATCCGACGGTCTAAGTTCTCCTGCTACATCTTTGAGCGTGATCGGCATCCGCTTATTTCCCCGCTTCGGGGCGGGAGACAACTCCACTTGGGCATCACTCAGCCGCAGTGCATCAACCTCAGTTTTGATAAATCCAGTGTCTTCCTGATCTTTAATTGCGGTAGAAATCCAGACCCCATTTTTATCTTGCTCAATATAAGCGGTCGGTTTAATCAGCGTCACATCCAACTTTAGAGTGCGCCTAAGCAAAAGCTGAAGCGGATCAAACTTCACCTCAACTGCTTCGACCGATGCCCGATCGGGGTCAGTTGCTGTTGCCGGAATCCCACTTTTGCCAAACCGCAAACTGTTGATTGAAAAGCGTTCAACCCTGCCCAACTCAACTGGACGATCGAGCAACTGCGTCAGATTGGTTTGCACTAGGGGCGCTAACTGCTGATTGACGAAAACATTTGCGTACCAAATTCCCGCCACAACGCCCATCACAGAAGCAACCCCTAGCGGAATGGCAACATGAGAGAGCCGCGATCGTCGTCTTGGAGCGCTAGGAGGCGGGCTACCTTGCTCAGGGGAATTCGTCATGTATAGAAAGGTGGAAGAATCTACATTAAGCCTCTATATAGTTACCACACAGCCAATTGTTTGTCTTAACAAATTTCCATGAAAACGCACTGTAGGGGCATAGCACTGCCGTGCCCGTTGCCCTTGCAAGTAACTAACGTTATTTAATCCACGATCTAGGTCATCTAACAATCAGCGAAGCGTTCTCTACAAATGCTCAAAAAAGCCTTGAGGGATAACGATCGCCGAGCAATCAACTAGAATCGCTTGAAATCAATCGGGATGACAGGATTCGAACCTGCGGCATCCTGCTCCCAAAGCAGGCGCGCTACCAAGCTGCGCTACATCCCGTTACTCAAATCAGTATAGCTTGCTTTTCAGCGCAAAGCCCATAAATCCGCTAGAAGCATTTATTTTTAGGCGTTGCTGAATGCAAATATGAATTGCCCTAGCCCCCCAAGTTTGAGGGGAACCAGAATCTTAAAGTCCCCCAAAATTGGGGGATTTAGGGGGCGAAGGGATTCAGCTTCGATAGACAGATTCATACTTGCATTCAGCAACGCCTATTTTTAGTCTGTAAGCTAACCTTTCCGCAAATCCGCAACTAGGTAGTTATTGTTATGTAAAGTCGTGAGAATCTTCTTGAAAACTGCAATCTGAATCAGAGGTAGCAATGAGTCTTTACGACGGCTTACCCCTTTTTTCTTAGCCCAGTTATTTTCTATTTGTTTGAGGCTAATCTCTTCGCCTTGTTTCCTATCTAACCACAGCACAAACGACTTTAGCTTAGTTTGTGATTCGTAGCTAAGTGACTCTGTAAACTCCACAAACTTGTTAGTTGAAGTCTGTGCACTCTCTAATATTTTCTCTTCATAGTTAGGTGTGAAAGCTTCAGATTTGAATATTTTATTAAGTTGTTCTATAGGGGAGTTGAAGACTCTTAAATCACCGTTTTGAGAGTCAATGTAAGTAAGTTTCTCCGTGGCTCTAGTCTGATTAGTCGTAATAACTGACCCTGGAATCAATGAGATTAGAAGCTCCTCAGTTAACCATTGTGGAATCTGACCTTCTTCTCTTGAGCCGTCTAGCCCAGTCACTCGAAATTTTCCAGTCGGGCGCATCTCATCTAAACCCTCTGCACCCGTCACAAATTCCCCGATCGTCTCAACTCTAACCGTCGAATTGAGAAACACTGTCACCCGTTCCTGAATACCTGGTAGAAACGCTTGAGTTTCACCCGGCACAATGAAGACGGGATACTCGCCATGTTTGGTCGCTTCTCTCAAAGATGAGGTCAGCACAGAGGTTAGTTTCTCTTCCTCGATCACTTGGTTGAACAATCCAAACTCATCCCAAACAGTTGTAATCGAATTGCGTTCACAGCTCTCAATCCTAATTGCCATAGCGTCCCATTGTTTCTCGATCGCTGCATAATCTCTTTTACCTGCTTGAACTCCTACAACCTCAAATACTGAAGGGTAAAAATTCTCAGGCTCATAGTGAGGGGTGGAGGCGATAACTTTGTGATTAGGTAGAAGTAGCAACCTCAATAACGCCAATTTCTTAACAATTGTAGTTTTCCCAGTTCTCTGAGTTCCGACTACTCGAATCGGTTGCGACTTCAAAAGTTTAAGGAGTTCTGGACATTCAGCTTTGAGGCTTGCTAAAAGTTCTACTTTGTTTGTGGGTAGTGAATCGGGTATCTTTGACGCGGTTACTGTGATAGCTCTGAGGCGCGTGTTAGAGCCGATCCTGTTAACGTCTTGCCCAACAGGTTCTTGGGCTAACACTGGGCTGGACTGATTATTCTTAAGAGCTGAAAGTTTAGTGATCAATGACTCGTAAGCAACGCCTTGACAATTTGCGACATAAGCTATGGCAACGCTGAAAGGAGTATCACCATTTCTATGCAAAATTTTGTCGCCTGAGATATGACCACTAGAAGCGATTTTAAGGGCACTACAAAATATATCTGCATCAGCGTAGAGCCGTAGGGTAGCCCATTGAAAAGTCCGCTAGACTAGTACTTTGTCAAAAATAAATTGGGGCATTTTTGTGAAAACCACCTCAGCCGATTGGTCGATCGACCAGCTTCCTGGCTTAAGCACCGACGACCACAACCGTTTAATCGCTAGTGGCATTCACACCACCCTACAACTGCTGCAACAAGGCAAAACACCAGAAAAGCGAGGCATTTTAGCCAGTCAGCTACAAATTCCGATTCGCCATATAAACAAGTGGGTGGCGCTCGCAGATCTAGCAAGAATTCCCGGCGTGGGCTGTCAATATTGTGGCTTGTTGCTGCATGCAGGAGTGGCATCACCGACCCAACTCGCCAAAACGCCGCTCGATCGCCTACATCGCCAAATGCTCAAGCTGCAAGTCGCAACGCTGCAACGTCGAGATTTGTGCCCTGCGATCGGCGAGGTCGAACAGTGGAGCCAACAAGCACGGGTGCTGGGCTAACTCAAAATTCTTTTCTAGTGCGTATTCCTGCGATCTAAATAGGGAACCTTATAGTTAGTCTGGATACCAAAACATTCCTTTAATTCCCTCTGGGTCAGACATAAAACCTAGATTACGATAAAAATTAACGACTTGAGGGTCGGCAAAAAGCGTAATGTTGCTAATGTCTTCGCCGCGCAGCTTCTTAATCATGTATTTCATCAGAGCTTTGCCCATCCCCTTTCCCTGGAAGTCTGGATGGACAACGACATCCCAAATGGTGGCGTTGAATGCGTGGTCAGAAGTGGCACGAGAAAACCCAATCAGCCGCCTTTGTGCGCCTCGCTGTTCCCACATTGTGACGACGAGAAAACTGTGCTGAATAGCTTTTTTGACCTTTCGCAGGGGGCGACGTGACCAGCCAACCGCATCACACAGTTCTTCTAGCTCATACAGGTCAAGCTCCCGTTCAGTGCTAAAGAAAATGCGGTTGGTGGTGCGATCGTCGGTTTCGTCGCCGACATAGCGTTCCATTGGGGCTGCTTTTGAGGCAGCAGGGGCATCAGTACCACTAAATAAGCTCTTCCAGAAACCCATGCAAGCGTGTGGTGAAGGTAGTAAACATGAAGCAGTACTAGATAGTATATCGCTCGAACTCTCTCACGATAGCTTCCTCAAAGGCAGCAAATGCTTTCAGTTAACCACACCCCTTTAAAAACGACAGCATTCATTCTGATTTGTAACAATTTAACCCTAAGTTGCTTTGATAACCCACGGCTTTCTTCTCTTTCCTCTATTCTCTTAATCTAACGAGCAAGTCTCCCTGCACCCTATGGCTCCGGGCTTAAAACCAACCACTTTAGAACTGTTAAAGCGCTTCAACCGGGCGTTCCCCCAATTTTATGAGCAATTTGTCAGTAGCGAAATTCAACTGCAAAATCTCAGGCTCGCTTACCACCTCTACAAAACGCGCCAAGCCGTCATTGAGCTAAAAGCAGAAGGAAGCAAAAGTGCCTTACACTTCGCCTATCGCAATCAGTCTTTTTTGTTGAGTGACATTTTTGGAGTGCTCGCTGCCTACGGTCTGACGATTCACAGCTTGAGTTTATATGGGCAAATCTACCCGCCCATGCTGGTTTTTATCAAGTTGATTGTGTCTCGGAGTGGCAAAGCCCTCACCGATAAAACCGCTGAAAACGTCTGTCGAGCCGTTCGAGAGGCTTTAGCGGGGCGGTTTGAGGTGGAAGAAATGTTAGCGGTCGAGTTTAATCTAGACGCTGGGTTAGAGCAAGTCGAAGCCGAATTCTACGTCGATCCCGTGTTTCATTTGCCTGCACTGCTGATCGAGGCTGACAACCAGCCAGGGCTATTTTATAAAGTGATGTATGCAATCTGGCAAGAAGACTTATTAGTTGTTAACGCTAATTTATTAGTTTGGCGAGGGCGGACGCGATTAATTCTTTACCTTCTGGGTCCGAACGAGAGCCTGATCCCGGAATATTTGGGGCAAAAAATTGCAGAAGGGGTAAAGCAGCGACTATTGGGAAGGAGATTTTAGGGTTCTAGGAGCAGGATTCTGGGTTATGTCAGCAGGGGAAAATGACCCAAGACGAATGACAAAAAGCGAATCTGCTTCAGGGTAGGATGAAATCATGCCTACTCTTCACGTAATGGGTTCGCCGCACACTTATGACTTGACGGCTCCCACAAGTTCATCCGAGGTTTTAGTTTTCATTCACGGCTGGCTGTTGAGCCGCAATTATTGGCAGCCTTTAATTGAGCAATTGGCGATCGAGCATCAGTGTCTCGCTTACGATCTGCGCGGGTTTGGCGACTCGCAGCCCTGCCAAAGTGAGGCGGGTTATAGTTTGCAGGCATACGCACAAGATCTGGGCGGGTTGCTCGATCGTCTAGGGGTTGAAACCGCCTGGTTAGTCGGTCACTCTCTAGGAGGAAGTGTGGCACTCTGGGGCGCAGACCTGATGCCCGATCGCGTCAAAGGGGTAATCTGCATGAATGCGGGGGGCGGAATTTATCTCAAAGAGCAATTTGAGCGCTTTCGTAATGCGGGTAAGCAAATTGTCAGGCTGCGTCCGGGCTGGTTAACGCAGGTGCCGTGGCTCGATCGGTTGTTTATGCGGGCAAGTGTGGTCAAGACGCTCGATCGCGCTTGGGCAAGACAGCGTTTAATCGATTTTGTCGCGGCAGATGCAAAGGCGGTGCTGGGTTCGTTGTTAGACTCTACAACCGAAGCCGAGGTGCATTTGCTGCCTCAAGTAGTAGCTCGACTCAAGCAGCCCGTCTATTTTATTGCGGGGTCTCAAGATCCAATCATGGAACCCAAATATGTTCAGCATCTTGCCAGTTTTCATCCTTTATTTGGGTGCTGCGGCGACAATGTGTTAGAGATTGCTGACTGTGGACATATGGCGATGGTTGAGCAACCGAGTGAGGTTGCCAAGAGGATTCGATTCATCCTTAAAGGTGAGGGGCATGAAGGGGAGGTTTGAGCGCTCGATCGCAGCCATCGTTAAATCTGAACGATCGCCGCAAGTTGCCCATTTTTTACCGCTTTTGTGGATCTTGCTGCTGAGTTGGCTAGTCTTGTTTAACCGTTTGGACAGCACGGGACTACTGGACGAAACCGAGCCTCTGTTTGCAGAAGCCGCTCGTCAAATGCAGGTGACTGGAGACTGGATCACACCTTATTTTAATGGGGTGACTCGCTTTGACAAACCTCCGTTGATCTATTGGTTGATGGCGATCGCTTATCACACGATCGGGGTCAACGAGTGGGCGGCGCGATTGCCTTCAGCCATTTCAGGAACGCTGTTAATCGGCTTTTGCTTCTATACGTTGAATTTTTTTGAACATCAACTCAAACCGCAAACTGCACCCCTCAAAATCCTGCCCTTTTTGGCTTCTGCTATTTTTGCTCTGAATTTGCAAACGCTGTTTTTTGGACGATTAGGCTACTCAGATATGTTGCTGAGTGTGTGCTTTGGTGGGGCATTGTTGAGCTTTTTTTTAGGGTATGCCCAACCTGAGAATCCTAAAGTTCAGACTCGTTTTTATCTGGCATTTTATGGATTGTTAGCGCTGGCAGTGTTGACCAAAGGTCCAGTGGGCATGGTGTTGCCGGGGGCGATCGTGCTGATCTTTTTAGCCTGCGTCGGCAAAGTCCGGGAGGTTTTACGAGAAATCAAGCTCGTGCCAGGAATTGCAATTTTCTTGGCTCTCAGCGTGCCGTGGTATGTGCTGGCATATCTACGAAATGGAGACGTATTTATTAACTCATTTTTTGGCTACCACAACTTAGAGCGATTCACCAATGTAGTGAATCAACATCAAGGTGCGTGGTATTTTCACAGTTTGATTGTGCTAATTGGCTTCTTTCCGTGGTCGATTTATTTGCCTGCTGCGATCGTTCATAGTTTCCAACCTCGATCGTGGCAGCAGTCACCGCGATCGAGCCACTTAGGGTTATTTGCGCTGATCTGGTTCGCGGTCGTGCTGGGATTTTTTACGATCGCGGTGACAAAATACATCACTTACACGCTGCCTTTAGTTCCGGCGGCGGCAATTCTTGTGGCGCTGTGGTGGCGCGATCAGATGCAGCAAGACGCACCCAAATGGGGCTTAAAGCTGAGTGTGTATGTCAGTCTTGGGTTGTGCATTACGCTAGCGGCGGTGACACTTTACAGTCCTAATTGGTTAAATGGCGACCCCTCAATGCCGAATTTAGGGCTGCGAATGCAAGAAGCTGGACTGCCGCAAATCGGCTTTTTGATTTGGCTCGGTGGCGCGATCGCTGGCACCTTTCTGATTTTTGGGCGCAAGATGCGCTGGTTTTGGGCAGTCAATCTGGCGACCTACGCTGCGTTTATGCTGTTTTTCATCACACCATTTGTGGGAGTTTTGGATGCAGAACGACAGCTTCCCTTAAGAGAAGTAGCTCAGACGGTGATTCAGGTCAGGCTGACAAATG
>JAYVFW010000595.1:0-2575 GCA_043772715.1 Phormidesmis sp.
ATTTGGGCATCACTTCTGTCAGCGCTGCCATTGTTGTTGGCGCTGTTTCGCTGCTCATTGGCACGAATGTTAGCGTTAAGCTGTTTGCGGCGAGCCTCACTGGTGGCATCGGCTTGATTGGATTGGGCAGTAGATTTGTCTAGACCCTCTCCAGTTTTAGCCGTAGTATCGGGGGCGCTACTACTCGTTTTTGAAGCATCACTACAGGCAACGCTGCCCAACATCAAGAAACCGCCAAGTATCAGTAAAGTTATTTTGTTCATCGTTTTGTTCCGTTTAAAATTAAGCAATTCATTTGAAAAAGGATCACCACTAGCAGGGTCACGGCAGTGCCATGCCCTTACTAGAATCTGTTGTCTGTTTCTTAGATGCGATCGCGCCCTTCACGAGTTTGAGTCGCATCCACGTTGGGGTGACCCTCTGTATCGACGGTGAGTTCTTCACGACGCAGCGTTTCATTCACTTCAACGACTTCGCGATCGACCTCTTTGTGAATGCTGACTTCTTCCCGTACAAAGGCTTCTTTGTGGATGTCGGCGGTTTCTTCATAGACCTCAACTCGCATCGTTTCTCCGCCAAAATGTGCATCATCAGGAGAGATGGTCACGCCTGCGTCGGTTGGGGTGACTCGCTCAATCACCACCCGCTCTCGCTCGATCGGAACGGAAACTCGTGCCGTTTCGGTTTCGGTGTGTTTTCCGATCGAAACTTCGCCAGTTTTGACCCGATCTTTGTCTGCGATTAGCCGCTCTTCATAGAGCTTGACGGACTCTTGATCGGTCGTGTCGATACGAGCTTGAGCAACATCAGCCATTGGGGTGGCAACGCCTGCTCACGTGCCGGTGCGATCGCCAGATTCAACCGCACCGGGAGCATCATAAATGCCCCAATTTTGAATGCCGCCGCGATGAAGAAGGGTTTCGGCTTTAGCGATTTCAGCATTATCGCCTTCGACCACTACTAGATATTCACCTTTAGAAACTCGATCGTTGTAAACTTTCGCCCGCTCCTCAGGAATGCCCAGCCCGATCAATGCGCCGCCCAACCCACCGGCTAAAGCTCCGATCGCGCCACCAGAAAGTGCGGTCACGAGAGCCGTTCCGGTCGCTCCTGCTAGCATGATGGGACCAATGCCAGGAATCGCCAATAGACCTAAGCCAGTCAACAAACCTGCAATTCCTCCGATAGCGCCCCCGGTTGCTGCTCCAGCTTTTGCACCTTCATCTGCTTTGTTGCCGATGCCACGGCTCATTTCTGCACCGCTCAAATTGCTAGCGTCTCCGGCATCTTTGGCAACCACAGAAACGTGATCCATCGAAAATCCGCTAGCTCTTAAATCGTGTAGCGCTTGCTCTGCCGCTTTGCGAGTGGGAAACGTTCCAACTGCTCGTTGATGAGTTCTTAAAGCCATTTTTTCCTTCCTTAATTAATAAGATGATGGAGTGACGGTTAATACGCTGTGACTTCAATATAAAAACTTTGAAATGCGATCGTCATTAGACTAGAGGAATAGCTATAAAAATGCTAAATTCACGCTTGCAAGATTATAAACTTAATGTAATTTAAGTCACAAAATTGCAATTCTTATGAATGCTAAAAACCCAGCCGCTAAACCGCTGAGGTAATGCTTCAGCAATAGCAAATCGCATTTTTAGTTTCTGTAGAGACATTTCTAAAAGTGCCTCTACAGAAAACTTGCCAGATCTTCAAACTCAGGGACTAAACAGCGCCCGTTCCGCGACCGCGCTGATCGCCCCCTTCGGTGAGGTCTCCTTGACTGCTTTGGTTAATTTCTCTCAGTTCTTCAACACGGGCTGCTTTGTCTGCTTCAGCCTGCGCTCGTGCGTCACCTGGCACTTCATAATACATTTCTGGCTCGACTGCATAGTTATTGAGCAAGCCTTCTTTATCAACCGTGTAGCCGTCAGTCGTGTGAATGCTTTGATCGTCGGTTTGATCGTCAGTAGAGGCACTCGCTTCACGCTCTTCGGTGGGGTGAGTCTTAAAGAGGTTTCCTTCGCGCTCCCGACGGGCTGCTGTTTCGGCTGGGATAATGTGAGCATCGTAGCTGTCTTCTTCAACGCGGTCAGCGCTGTCAGTCGTGACGTTTCTCTTCGGGTTGTTTTCTAAATTAGACATACTGTTTAGTTCCTCGTTAAAGCTAGTTTGTAACTTCGATGCCTAGATTACGGTTTTAGTAGTGTCAGTTACACTATCTTGAGGAGTGGATTAATTCACAAGAGACTCAGTTTCCTCTACCTTTAGAAGGATCACGCGCTTGAATTCTGCCCTTCATGTAGCAGTTACCGATTCATGTCAGGGCTTATCAATATTTCGTATAAATTACTTCCAACGATAGGTGTAAACCTACTGATGTTTCCTGTAGATTTTGACAGTTGACCTATTTCTTAACAGTCTAAAAATATCGGCGTTGCTGAATGCAAATATGAATTGCCCCCCTAGCCCCCCAAGTTTGAGGAACCAGAATCTTAAAGTCCCCCAAAATTGGGGGATTTAGGGGGCGAAAGGATTCAGCCTCGATAGACAGATTCATACTTGCATTCAGCAACGCCAA
>JAYVFW010000596.1:0-2574 GCA_043772715.1 Phormidesmis sp.
CCCCTAAATCCCCCATTCTGGGGGACTTTGAGCTAAAATTTCCGGTTCAAAGTCCCCCAGAATGGGGGATTTAGGGGGCAGAAGCCGCTGAAAACGCAGCGAAAAAATTCGTCGAACTGACATAATTTTTTGCTAAGAAACCTGTTCGATCGGAGGCGATCTCGATGAAGCAACTCAGCGTCAAAATTGCCCACTTGCCAGATGATTGGGCACCTATTCAGGCAATTCGTCGCGCTGTATTTCAGCAAGAGCAGGGCGTTGAAGAAGCCTTAGAATTTGATGGGCGGGATGACGAAGCCGTTCAATTTTTGGCGTATTGGGACGATCGCCCAGTCGGAACGGCTCGAATTCGCTTTTTGAGTCAATCTACGGCAAAGTTAGAACGGCTCGCAGTCTTATCTGACGCTAGAAAGCAGGGAGTCGGACAACAAATCATGCAAACCGTTCTTAAGTTTTTGAGTGAAAAAAACATTTCAGAAGTCCGTATTCATGCCCAAGAACCTGTAAAAGAGTTCTATCAGGCATTGGGGTTTGAGGCTGAGGGCGATCGGTTTGAGGAAGCCGGAATCCCGCACCTTAAAATGAGCAAACGATTGGGATGAATTAGTGGGCGCGACAAAACCAGACTGGATGAAAGGATTGCCGATTTTAGGGCTGATCTGGCTCACCGGAGCCGTGATCGATCGAGTCTGGTTTGCGATCGACCAATCCGTCCCAAGCTGGGATCAAGCTGACTATCTCACGGGCGCGATGAACTATTGGCGGGCGCTGCAATCTCCTCAGTGGTTTTCTCAAAGCTGGTGGGCAGAGTTTTGGATGCTGTCGTCTAAAATTCCGCCTTTGGTCTACATTTCGACCGTGCCATTTTTAGCGGTTTTTGGGGCAGGAGTCGAACAGTCTACGATCGTCAATCTGTTTTATAGCGCAATTCTGCTTGGCTCTGTTTATGGGTTAGGGGCACGGTTGTTTGATGTCCAAGTTGGTCTATGGGCAGCCGCTATTTGCCTTTTGTTTCCAGAACTTTATAGAATTCGCTTAGATTTTCTGATCGACTACCCGTTAGTCGCCATGGTGACTTTAAGCCTTTTCACCCTAACAATGTGGGCAGTTGTTAAGGATGAATCTCTCAGCAAATCTCAAAACTATCCTGCTTTTTACGGGTTAACCATACATCCTGCAAGTTATTCCTGGCTGTGGTCGATCGCTTTTGGCATTGCTTTCGGGCTGTCGCTCTTAACGAAACAAACCGCTCTATTATTTTTAGCCGTGCCGATCGTCTGGTTATTATTCACATTTCTCTGGCAAAAAGCGTGGATAAAACTGGCTCAACTGCTGCTGAGTTTGACGATCGCGCTAACAATCTGCCTCCCGTGGTATCGCCTCAATTGGCTGCTGATTTTAACCTCTGGTAAACGCGCCACGATCGATTCAGCCATTGCCGAAGGAGATCCGCCCCTCAACACGTTAGCTGCCTGGATTTTTTATCTCAAACTGCTGCCGTCTCTTGTGTCTTATCCGCTGCTGCTTGTGGGGTTAGTGGGGCTATTGCTCTACTGGAAACGATCGGTGATTTTAGGTGAATGGTTTATCTCAGGCGGTCGGCTGCGGCAGAAAATAGACTATGGCGGATTGCGAAAAAGAGGCTATCGACAAGCCATTTATCGCCGTTGGTGGCGATCGTTAGGGTGGCTAGCGGTGTTCTTAGTGGGCGGTTATTTGTTGAGTTCGCTCAACGTTAACAAAGACGATCGCTACATCACGCCTTTGTTGCCTGTGATAGCGGTGGTGTTAGCACAGGGATTAGTGCTATTTCCCGATCGCTTACGTGGCTTACGCTGGGGTGCAGTTGGCTTGTCGGCTCTGATCATGGTGTTTAACTTAATGCCGATCGAGTTTGTTCCTAGATTCTGGTCAAGTGCTTACTCTCATCACGCTACACTAGCCGCAGATTGGCATCATGAAGACGTGATTGAGGAAGTGATTCGCACCGATCCCTATCTCCGCAGCACAGTAGGCGTACTCCCTTCTTTATCAAGCTTCAATCAACACAATCTCAACTACTTCGGCGTGCTGCGAAACTTCCAGGTTTATGGGCGGCAAGTCGGAACAAAACTCAAGCAAGTTGAACAAGATGCCCGATCGCTGTCCTGGTTTGTGACCAAAAGTGGCAATCAGGGTTCTATTCGTCAACCAGCGGCTCTAACTGCTTTAGAGAAGACGATCGTTCAAAGCCCAGACCTTCAGTTAAAAAAAACCTGGTCACTTTCCGATCGCAGTACGCTTTATCTCTATCGTCGTCAGGTGCCGCCGCTGCAAGTTCAACCGCTTGCGGCTAAAGAAGGACAACCTGTGCGCTTAGAGCAAGTGCGAGTGCCCAATCAGGCAGCACCCGGACAACCTGTGCCCGTCACTTATCGCTGGTCAGGCTCTTGGAAACAGTTGAGATCGGGCTTAGTGTTGATTACCTGGAGTCGAACAGATGGAACTAAAGCCGGAAATCGCTGGCTGCATGACCACGCGATCGCGTTAGGAATGCTGCAACACGATGTGGGCAAAGACAACACTCAATTCCAG